>NZ_JADEXH010000030.1:0-81688 GCF_015207205.1 Sphaerospermopsis sp. LEGE 08334
CAGACGTACTACCCAAAATGGGTTATGGGACGTAACTTGATGGAGAAGATTTTTTAGATCATTAAGGTTTCAAAAAATGCCCCCGGAGAAAGCTAAAACCTAGATTGTGTAAGGATTTCTTGTACAAATCCTTGCACAAATTGTATAAGGAGCTAAAAATCAATCCTTATACAATTTGTTGCACAAATCCTTGCACAATTCCTTATAGGATTTTGGAAAGGGTAAGAATATAAGATATATAAGCTAAATGTTAAAATTACTCATCACCCTACAAGAAAAACTTATCAATAAAAAGTTCTATCATTACTCACTTACCGCACGGTAAAATACCCTTAGTGAGTAACTATTGAGTAAACCTCTAAAATCACACTTTACCCAAAACTTAAAACCCTTATCTAGTAAGCAATGTAAATATACGGGACTGGTGCGACTTGAACGCACGGCCTGTCGCTTAGGAGGCGACCGCTCTATCCAACTGAGCTACAGCCCCAAATGAACAAACATCTACAATGATAGCAGTAGATTTAGTCAGAGTGCCAACTATTCTCCCAACTACCACCACCTATTTCTAAACCACAAAGATTACTCTGTGCTTTGAAAGTAATTTGAGTTTTACAACTACTGAATTCTCGCAATGTCAAGTCTAGCTTACCTTGCATGGTATCTCGGCAACAAATCGCTAAACCATTGCTGGTGGGTGCGCGTAGGGGTGTACCTGGTAAGTCAGTAGTTCCTGTTAATTCCACCTCATAGTGAGAATTTCTGGCTTGCATTTGCCATTTACCCCAAGGCTGAATTTGCCAGCTTACTTGTGAGTTCCAGGGAACAAATTCATAAAACTGCCCTTGATAATGGATACCAATCATGGCTACTGATTCCATCCACCATAATACACCACGTCTGCCACCACCAGCAGTTAAAGCTAAATCGGGTTCGTTGTCAAAACAATTACAATTGAGCCAAAACCATTTTTGAGGAAACGCACCACCCCAATTTTTTTCTCCGTAAGCTGGGGCGTTGGTAAATTCATAAATTTTACCATTCCAATCGATCCAACCAGTAGCTAAACCATGAGCCATTAAAATTTGCCAACCTGGTTCAAAAATCTGTGAAAAAGACAACCAGCCAGCGGTTGATTGCTGGATACTATTTTGATGTCCCCAACCATAAACAGGTTTAATTTCATACTGCCAACGGCAGTAATTACCAGTAGCAGGATCGGTGATTATGCCTTGATTTAAAGTAGCTGTAGCTTGATAACCTTCTTGAATATGGTGTGTAAAGTCACGGGGTAGGAGATAGTGAGGAGAGACTTTTAAGTTTGTTTTTCCCCAATGTCCTAAAGCTAACACATCTCGACTCGCCCAAAATTTGTTGACATTGGGAAATGTGCGACACAGATATTCATCATCTGGACCCAAGACTTGAGCAGCACCACCGCTATCAGGTTTCCCACCAATAGGATCTTCGATGGAATACATAAAAGCGAAGGTTTGCCCAATTTCCGGTAATGTAACGCGATAATACCAACCTTCAAAAAAGCGGCGACTTGTACCGTCCCAGTGGTAGCCGCTGTGAGGTGTTTGAGTTGAGTTGAGGAAGTTTTTGGGAATAATAAGCATAGATTCTCATTTTTTGGCTATTTTTTAGGATCTGCGATCGCTAACAACTATTACACCTATTACACCTCAATATGAACATTAATCAAGCTTACAAAATTCTGGGTTTAAAACTCGGTGCATCTATTGACGAAGTTAAACAAGCGTATCGTCAGATGGCTAAAACTTGGCATCCAGACAGATTTTTAGAATCCCAGCAAAAGCTGGCCGCAGAAGCAAAAATCAAGGAAATCAATCAAGCCTATGACACATTAAAATCTTATCAACCAACAGAGATAAATTCAGCGGCTTCTAGTTCCATCAAAGTTGATTCCAATCACACAACTGCGGAAACCTTCTACTATCGGGCAATGGAAAAAGCCCAAAAAGGTAAATATAGTGAAGCTATTGAAGATTTTACCCAAGCAATTCGTATGAACCCCAATTATATAGAAGCTTATAGATACCGGGGGCTTGCTTGTTCAAAATTGGGATATGAAAACAGGGCTAAATCTGATTTGAAAAATGCCAGAGAACTGGAAATTCAACTCAAAAAAGCCAAGCCTAAACCTGCATCACCACCACCGCAACCAACACCACCTCCTCAAGCAAACTCCCAACCAACTCCGTGGAAATGTCTACACACTTTCAATCATGAAAGCTATATTTTGAGCATGGCAATTAGTCCAGATGGTCAAACTCTAGCTAGTGCCAGTAGAAATCACACTATCAAGATTTGGCATTTCCACACCGGGAAATTGTTACATACTCTCGCTGGTCATACCAAAGCGGTTAGATGTCTAGCTTGGAGTCAGGATAGCCAAACTCTAACGAGTGCTGGTGATGACGGTAAAATAATGATTTGGCAGGTGTCTACAGGTAAACTACTCAACACACTAAAAATACATTCAACCGCTATTTTTTCCATTGTCATCTCTCCAGATGGTGAAACTGTCATGAGTGCTGGTGAAGATGGCACTATTAAAATTTCCCATCTGGGTATTGGACAGCTACTGCATATTCTCAAAGGTCATGCTAATTTTGTTTATTCTCTAGCTATATGTCCAAAAGGGCAAATTGCAGCTAGTGGAAGTGCTGACGATAGGGTAAAAGTTTGGAATTTGCGAAATCGAAAATCACTTCACACTCTCATAGGTCATTCGGGAGCAGTAACAAGTGTTGCAATCAGTCCCGACGGTAAAATTTTAGCTAGTGGTAGTCATGATCAGACTATCAAACTATGGCAGTTAGAAACCGGGAAACAACTACACACGCTCTCAGGACATTATGATCATGTTTGTTCCGTAGCGTTCAGCCCGGATGGCAAGATTTTAGCTAGTGGTTCTAAAGATAAGACAATTAAATTATGGCAAGTTGACACTGGGAATACCTTACGTACTTTTACAGGATTTGATGAAGCGGTGTATTCCATTGCCTTTAGTCCAAATGGTGAGACTTTAGCTGCCAGTAGTGGTGATAAAACTATTACCCTGCTTACAGATCAATGAGTCTGTAACTTTCAACAAAACTTGATCATTTTTAAGCAATATTTCACAATTGTTGCGAGATATTACAGAAAATCAACTTTAGTAAATATATCACACACAGTCAAAAATTCATGCTAGATTATTTTCATGGTACAGAAAGGTTAAAAGTTCAAACAAAAACAACTGAATTAGAGCCTGTACCTCCTGCTCTAATGTCATCGCAATCACGGTTAGGTTGTGGCTTCCAAGTGTTTTAGCCTTGATTTCATCGAGTTGTAATTGGAGGTTTTTGAACGCACAGCCAGAAATGCCTGCCTAGTTGGAATGAAGGATGCACAATCCTGATTGGCAGATTGCGAACCGGGTCCACCTTAGTTGATGTAGTCAATTCGGATTTTCCCATTTTTTTGAATTATTTAGTTACAAACAAACCACTGTAATTTGCTGATGTCTCTCTGTCGCAACTTACGGTGGTTTATGGTTTGGGTAGCTTTCAATAATGGACAATTAACAATGAACAATTGACAATTACCGCTTTGGTTAAAGAGGATTAAAAAAGCGGAATTTTTTGGTTTTTTCTCCTGGAAAGGGGCGGTTTTAAACCTGTAATGAAACAATTATCAATTATCAATTGTCAATTATCAATTGATAAAATCTCTCTGCTAGTTAACAAATTTATCACCCTCAGTTAGATTCGTACTGCATGATTTTTTAACTATCATCATCAGCGACTGATGAGTGAGGCAGCAGGATGAAAGCAGAGATATCTGTACTTTGGGACAAAGTGCAAGCAATGATGAACGGGTTCATTGCGTTGCTACCTAATATATTTTTAGCGTTTATTGTTTTTACAATTTTTGTTTATATTGGTAGAGCTATTAAACGACTGGTTAAACGCTTAACTCGTCATTACCGCTATGCACGTAATTTAGGCATGGTGTTAGGCAGGTTGGCTCAAGGTACTACTATATTAGTAGGTTTGTTTATCTCTCTTTCCATAGTAATTCCTTCATTAAAAGCCGGAGATTTAGTACAATTATTGGGAATTAGTGGAGTCGCAATTGGTTTTGCATTTCGGGATATTTTGCAAAACTTTTTAGCAGGTATTTTAATTTTATTAACTGAACCTTTTCAAATTGATGATCAAATAGTTTTTAAAGGTTTTGAAGGCACAGTAGAAAATATTGAAACCAGAGCGACAACCATTAAAACTTATGATGGTAGGCGAATTGTTATTCCTAATTCTGAGTTATTTACTAATTCCGTGACAGTGAATACTGCTTTTGAAAATCGCCGTTTAGAGTATGATATTGGTGTAGGTTACGGTGATGATATTGAGAGGACAAAGCAATTAATGATGGAAGCATTACATAGTGTAGATGTAGTGTTAAAAGACCCAGCACCGGATGTATTAGTAATGGAATTAGCTGATAGTGCAGTGAATATTCGCGCTCGATGGTGGATTAAACCGCCCCGGTGGTCCGATGCGTTAGATTCAAGGGATAAAGTGATATCTGCAATTAAACAAAAACTATATGTAGAAAATGGTATTGATTTACCTTATCCTACCACACAGGTTTTATTTCATGACCAAACAGAAGAAACAGATGGCCATCGCTCCCGACAAAGAGAAGGTTGGCCAGCAGGAAAAAATGAAGTTCCCAAACCTCGTAGTATTAGCGGTTCTTTGAGAAAATTAATAGAAATGCAAAATGGTAATAGTAAAGCAGATCCTCACAGGGAATAGGTGACTGGGGAAGAAAATTTTAGATTTTAGATTGGATTTGACAAAAATAATCCAAAATCAAAAATCAAAAATAAATAACTCCTGACTCCTGACTCCTTTGATAGATAACAAACTAAACCTATAGAGAGATGAAGATATAGGTTCAAAAACAGAAAATTAAATAAGTGACTATAGAAAAAATTACCGATTTGTTTACTTATTTATTTATTCGTAAACACAATGGTAATTATGTCAGGAGGTAAAATGACATCTCAAAAATATCAACGTGCCATTGGGACATTTGCTAACCGTCAACAAGCAGAAGAAGCACTCCATGAATTAAGAAAATCAGGTTTTCCTATGAACAGAGTTTCTGTGTTAGCAAAAGACACAGATCGTAATGAACAAATTGCCGGAGCGCAGGTTAAAGATCGTGGTGACACGGAAGCTCAAGAAGGTGCTGGTATTGGTGCAACAACAGGCACAGTTTTGGGAGGTCTTGGTGGTTTACTTGTAGGTTTAGAAGCTTTAATTATACCTGGAGCGGGTCCTTTTCTAGCAGCGGGTACTATTGCCACTACCTTAGCGGGTGCAGGTATTGGTGCTGCCGCAGGTGGTATAATTGGCGCTCTGACAGGTTTGGGTATTCCTGAAGAAGAAGCTAGAGATTACAGTGAACGAGTATCTCAAGGGGAATACTTGGTCATTTTAGAAGGTTCTGAGGACGAAATTAGACGTGCAGCTTCTATTTTGAGTCGTCAAGGTATTCGGGGTTGGAGAGTAGATGATATCTCCAATGGTTCTTATAGTTCTGAAGTACCTCCCACCAGTACAGTCAAGGGAGAAACAGAAAGATATCCTGGTGTAACTACTACGGAAAAAGAAGTGGAAATCATTGATAGAAGACTTACATAAAACAGAACGAAAGTAGGGGTAATTCATGAATCACCCCTACGCAAGAATCAGGTTTTTAGTCCAATATTGCGTAATTCCTAAAATAAAATAATTAATCAGTAATTTATGAGAGATGAACAAGCGTTTTCCCCTAATTACTATGCCAGTGATCTAGTATATCTTTAACTAAAACTTCTTTAATCCAAGTTTGTAAAATAATTACTAAAGGTACAGCTAAAAATACACCTAAAAATCCAAAAAAGCTACCAAAAATAACGACTGCTAATATAGTAACTGCTGGCAAAAGCGATACCTGACTTTTCATAAGTAAGGGTACTAAAATTAGACTTTCCACTTGTTGAATACCAAAATATAAAATGATCACTGCTACGGCTTTCCAAGGAGCTTCATTCAGGGCGAGTAAAGCCGGAGGAATTACACTTAAAGTAGGACCAACATTAGGAATAAATTCTAATAATCCTGCTAAAAGTGCATTTATTAATGGCAATGGTATTCCTAAAATTAGTAAACCAATATAGCTCATCATGGCAATAGCTAACATGGCTAAAAGTGTACCTCTAATCCAACCGACTAAAGAATTAGCACACTTTGTTAAAATATGATCAACTCGCGGACGATAAAAGGCAGGAAAAAGCATAATAAAACCCCGTCGATAAGTGCCAGGGTTGGCTAGAAACATAACAGTCAGCACCAAGAAAAGCAGTAATCCTAAAACGATAGTAAAAGAGCTATTGAGTAAAATAAAAAAGTTTCTAATTATTTGATTTACCCAAGTTTGAACACCTTGAGTTAAATATTGGAGTCCGCGAATATTTTCTAAAATATTATCTGGAATTACACGAATTAACCAATTATTCCAAGAGTTAATTCTTTCTAGTGCCATTGGTATTAAATTACTAAATTGTTGTAATTGATCAATAATACTAGGAACTATCAATAAAGCAAAAATTATTATTATTAGTAATAACAAACCAATGGATATAGAAACGGCTAAACTCCTCCGCATCCTCATTTTCTGTAAAAATCTCACTATTTGATTTAATACTGTTGCTAAGGCTACAGCTGCAAAGGCAATTAGAATTATTTGCCGAATTTGCCAAATAATATAAAGAGATATAATCAGTGCGAGTAAGCCTAGCCATTGCCCAAAACGCACAATGTCGCCTCCACAATAATTTCAAGTTTATAAAGTTTATTTTTCAGGTTTATTTTTCAGTCAGGTTTATTTAAAGGTTTATTTAAAGTTTATAGCGATGATTCTATATTTTGCCCTTTTAGTTGTTAAAACAAAACTTCTTAAAGACTGATTTTTTACATAGATGTAGAAAATATTTTTATGCCTATTTAATTAAAAATTAAACCCATGATTCATTCTAGGGTTAGAGGGCAATTAATAGATAAATAGATAAATAGATAAGTTTATATCTTGTTAATTAATGAAAATATTGAATTAGGAATATGTACTATGGCTTTGTATAAAATTGAGCCTTACTTTTACGATATCAATGATGACAGGATGAGAAATTATGAACAAAGATTTTTGAGAATGCGAAATCGAGATACTGTAGAAATGTGTTAATAATTTAGGAGTCAGGATGTGCGGGAAGTAGGGGAGATAAGACCCTAGTCCCCTGTCACTAGTCCCCTGTTACCTGACACAAGGTGATACAGGCTTTAGGAAAAGATGTGTGATTATATTTGTGATTGTGGCAAACATCGAGTATCATGCAAGCTGTTTAATCTAAAAATATAGTTAAATATAGTTGTTTCTGTGCAGGGGAAGAAAAAATGAGGGTTTGGCTTGCCTGTTTCTTTGTATTATTTGCTTTGGCAGAATTTTTTGACTGGGTGAAAGACTTATCTTTACCATTACCTATCTATATTTTAGGAGGAGCATTTTTAGCGGTTGTTTCCAATTACGATCAAATTGTAGGTTCTTATTTCAGTGAAGTACAAGCAGAAATATTACCAGAACCATCAAAGTTAGACGCATCAACTCCATCAACTCCAATTTCATCAACCATTTCATCAAATCCCATTGCTGTCACAATGCTAACTCCTGTAGAAGAAGTTAACAAACCCTCACAGGAATAAATGTTTCTGCCGATAGCTATTGGCAGGTTAAAAACTTGTTCTTCTTGCTCCTGTGTCAGTTTATTTTCGGAGATTAGTTTGATTTGCATTGTTTCAATTTTAGCTTTTAGAACTTGATATCATATTACACATCTTGTGAAAATTATGGCAAGGATAATTCATGAATTGTCTCTAGTACAGGTTTCCAGTTATGCAGATTTAATGATTACAAAATGTCTATTGATAATACAAAAGTTCTTATCTAAAATCAGCCACAGTATTTAAAGTCAGTATTTAAAGTTGAAGGGAGCAAATTCTGACGTACAATGTATAATCTCTCTAGCTTTAGCCCAGAGAGTGTCAACAAACTAGGTTATTTCCACAGTGATTAATGAAATTTTAGTAAAAATCCGTGCTTTTCTCCTGCAAGATAAAGGTTCACCTTTAACTTTTAGTGTCCCTAATTTCCTATCAATTATTCTCTTTACTAGTGCGGGAGTGACAGCTTTAGTTTGGGGAGTGAGTGAACTCAAATGGTTACAAACTAAGGAGTTAAGCATTTATGATCAGATGTTGCGTTCGCGAAGCGTTTTGCAAAAATCGCGCCCTCAAGAACCTCCTGATAACAGAATTTTATTAGTGACAATTACTCAAGAGGATCTGAAGAGGGAAAAATGGCCTTTATCAGATCAAACTATTAATAAATTACTAAAAAAATTAGAGTCTTATCAACCCCGTGTCATTGGTTTAAATATTTATCGACATGAGCAAAACAATTTAGCTGCTAATCTCAAAAAGCCAAATCAAATTATTGCCACTTGCTTATTAAGTAACATTGGTAGATCAGAAGTTGCCCCACCTCCCAATTTTCCTATAGATAATATCGGCTTTGATGATGTAGTTACTGATAACGCGGTTGATCAAGTTATTCGTCGCGGTTTATTATTTGTTGATTATACAACAGAAGATCGTCAATGTAAAACTAGATTTTCCTTTGCTGCTTTATTAGCTATTATTTATTTAGAAAAACAAGGTATTGAATATAGTTTTACTGAAAAACAAGAATTACAAATAGGTCAAACTATTTTTTCCCGCTTATATAAAGACGCAGGTAATTATCAAGATACAGATGACGATGGCTATCAAATTTTATTAAATTACCGTCACCCGAATAACCTAGCTAAACAAGTTACTCTCACAGAAATTCTCACAGATCAAGTTAACCCCAATTGGGTAAAAGATCGCTTGGTAATTATTGGAACTACTGCGGCTAGTGTACATCCTGGTTACTATACACCTTATAGCAGTTTATCAGACCAACCAGCGAGAACTCCTCGTGTTTTTATTCATGCCCAAATAGCCAGTCAAATTATTAGTACAGTGATCGATGGTAGACCTTTAATGTCTTATTGGCAAGACGGTTTTGAATGGTTGTGGATTTGGGTTTGTGCTTGTATTGGTGCTATTTTAGCATGGCAATGGCGACATCCTTTAATGTTAATAACAGTAGAGTTTTTCATTATTATTGGTATTCTGGGAATTGCGGCTGGGTTGTATTTGCAAGCAATATGGATACCATTATTTACACCTTCTTTAGCTTTAGTTATTAGTAGTGTTGCTGTCATGGGTTACACGACTTATCAAACCCAAAAACAAAACCAAGAGATTCGGCTACAAGTTGAACAACAACAAGAAGCTATTGCTCAAATCAGCTTACTATTGGATCAATCAACACAACTGCCATCGGATTTTAACAACTTTGATTTTTCAGAAATATCAAAATTCCCAACAGATGATTTATTGTTAGCTGGACGTTACAAAATTTTAAAAACTCTTGCTTCCGGTGGTTTTGGATGTACTTATTTGGCAGAAGATACACAACAAAAAGGTAATCCTATTTGTGTAGTTAAACAATTAATGCCCGCCCGTCGAGATCCAAGATTTATGGAAGTTGCCCGTAGATTATTTAATACGGAAGCGGAAATTTTAGCAGTTGTGGGTAAACATCCTCAAATTCCTGAATTGTTTGCTTCTTTTGAAGAACATCAAGAATTTTATTTAGTTCAAGAATATATTATTGGACATACTTTAAGTGAAGAATTACCCCCAGAAACAGGTGTTAAAAGTGAAGCTTATGTTGTAGATATGTTGAAAGAAATTTTAGAAATTTTATCATTTATTCATCAACGCCATGTAATTCATCGGGATATTAAACCTACAAATATTATGCGACGTACAGAAGATAATCGTTTGGTGTTAATAGATTTTGGTGCTGTCAAATTAATTCAACCACGAATAGAAGGAGAAACGGAATTAGCTACTGTTGCTATCGGCACAAGAGGTTATTCACCACCAGAACAATTTGCCGGTCATCCTCGCTTATCCAGTGATATTTATGCTTTAGGTATGATTGGTATTCAAGCTATTACTGGTATACCACCCCAAGAACTACAAGCAAATCCCGAAACTGGTAATATTATGTGGCGAAACAGAATTAATGTTAGCGATGAATTAGCAGCAATTTTAGATAAGATGGTTTGTTATCATTTTGGCGATCGCTATCAGTCCGCTAACGCAGTTATTCAAGATTTGAAGTCATTAGTCATTAGTCATTAGTCATTAGTCATTGGGAACAGGGAACAGCTAAAAGGTTATTCTCCCTATCTCCCTATTTTTTTCTTAAAAGTATGTTTATACAAGTCAATGATGCAATTTTTTACATTAAACTATGCAAATAATACATAAGTAAATTTCTATGTTTACGATTAGAAACTATGATGAATATTATTTTTTTGTTAAGGTTCTCCCAAAAGGAAATTTGAGTAACTTCCAAACATACATAGTATCAAAAATCACGTTATTCAAATAAGTAATGTGAAGTAATTCGGTGCATAGGAACAAAAACAAGTGCTGAAGAAATTTGTAATAATTGGGGTTTTAACCCTATGTTTGTTAGCATTCCCACTCATGGGTAATGCGTTAGCCCAAGGAACAGGTACACCACCTGATCCTGATAGTGGAGATACGGCATTTGTGCTGATTTCATCTGCACTGGTATTGTTAATGACACCAGGATTAGCGTTTTTTTATGGTGGGTTTGTGCGATCGCGCAATATCCTCAACACCTTAATGATGAGTTTCGTGTTGATGGCCATTGTCGGAGTCACCTGGGTTTTGTGGGGTTATAGCCTATCTTTTGCCCCTGGTTTACCCTTCATCGGTGGCTTAGAGTGGTTAGGGTTAAACGGTGTCGGTTTAGAAACCAGCGGATATTTGCAAGGTTCAGCCCCAGAAGATGTGCTTTCCTATGCGGGAACAATACCGCATCAAGCATACATGATCTATCAAGCTATGTTTGCAATTATTACCCCAGCGTTAATTTCTGGGGCGATCGCCGAACGGATGAGTTTCCGCGCCTATTGCCTATTTGTGCTATTGTGGTCAACCTTTATCTACACCCCCCTAGCGCACATGGTTTGGGCAAAGGGTGGATTTTTGGGCTTATACGGTGGTTTAGGCGCTCTTGACTTTGCTGGTGGTACAGTAGTACATATTAGTTCAGGGGTTTCTGCATTAGTGGCCGCCATAGTTCTCGGACCAAGGAAAAACCACCCAGATCGTCTGAGTCCACCCCATAACGTCCCCTTCATTTTATTGGGTGCTGGCTTACTTTGGTTTGGCTGGTTTGGCTTTAACGCTGGTAGCGCCTTATCTGCGGGTAGTATTGCCACAGTAGCTTTCGTTGCTACCAACACCTCAGCCGCCGCAGGTGCGTTAATGTGGCTAATTTTAGAAGCAACCCTGAGAGGAAAACCCACCGCCGTAGGTGCTGCTACAGGTGCAGTAGCAGGTTTAGTTGGTATTACTCCCGCCGCAGGATTTGTCACACCCTTAGCAGCGATATTAATAGGTTTTATTACTTCTCTTGTTTGCTTCTATGTGGTAAGTTTCAAGCACAAGCTGAATGTTGATGATGCCTTAGACACCTATCCTGTACATGGTGTGGGTGGAACACTAGGAGCAATTTTAACCGCTATCTTTGCTACTACCGAAGTCAACCCAGGCGGGAAAGATGGGCTATTACGTGGTAATTTTGGGGAAATATTTGTAGAATTGGCAGCGATCGCCATAGCTTATATCATCGCGGCTGCTGGTACATGGATCATCCTCAAATTTATTGATGCTACCATTGGTCTGCGTGTAAAAGAGGAAGCAGAAAACCAAGGTTTAGATATCCACGAACACGGAGAAGAAGGTTATAACTCCGAGTTTGGCGATCGCATTAACATTTAGGGTGACTGGTGACTGGTGACTGGGCTATTAATCTTTCCCATCTCCCCATCATTCCACCTCCCCTGGTTACTCAACAATTGGTTATTTTTTATTTGCAAGTCAGTGAGATCCCCAGCTTCTTAAAGAATTTGGGGAACTTATTATTTAAGATTCAAAGGCAAAATTACTAAATTTTTGTAAACTTGATGTAAATTTAACTTACTCGGCATTAACTGACCACAGAACGCATTTTGAATTTTGAATTTTGAATTTTGAATTTTTGAATCGTGTCCACTTCCGCAAAACCATTTCCAATCTGGGGATTTTTCTTACTGGTGACAAACGGTATCCTGATGTTAGCCATCATTTTGCTGATTTGGCGACAGCAGAAATTGACTACTGCCTTTGCAACTAGCACTCGCCCACAACCAGTCAACCTCAACCCTCAAAACCAAGTTTTCGTACCAGAGTTAGGACCACGTCATAAACTAAATTACCAACAATGGCTAAACATTCTTAAACAAGAAGCCAAAGTAGCAGCCGAAAAACCGCCAGAAAAATTAACCATATTGGCTGGAGACTCTTTAAGTTTATGGTTTCCACCTGATTTATTGCCAGAAGGCAAAAATTGGTTAAATCAGGGAATTTCTGGTGAAACTAGCGAAGGATTATTAAAAAGATTAGAGTTATTTGACCGTACCAAACCAGAAGTCATTTTAATCATGATTGGCATTAATGACATGATTCGCGGCGTAGGTGACGAAGAAATTTTAGCCAATCAAAAACAAATCATCCGTTATCTACGGAAAAAGCACCCCAAAGCCAAAATTGTTCTACAGTCGATTTTGCCACATGGGGGAGAAGAAGCAACTTGGGAAGGACGGGAAAAACTATTAGCTATTCCTAACAGTCGTATTCGCAAGTTAAACGAGGAACTGAAAAAAATAGCGAATCAACAAAGAATTAAATATGTCAACTTACATCCCTTGTTCACTGACAAGCAAGGTGATCTGCGTCGAGAATTTAGCACCGACGGTTTACACCTCAATCCCCAAGGTTACACCGTTTGGCGCACTGCATTACAGATTTACAATGAACAGGTGACAGGTGACAGGTGACAGGTAACAGGTGACTGGTGACTGGTGACAGTCTATAGGCAGGGGAGCAGGGGGAAAAGATTTTTAGTAATGACTAATGACTAATGACTAATGACTAATGACTAATGACTAATGACTAATGACTAATGACTAATGACTAATGACTAATGACTAATGACTAATGACTGAATTGTCTCCTATCAAGAGAAAATAAGAAATATTGATTTTAGCAGACAACACCAAATGGATACCAAAGCTTTTAAACGCAGCCTCCAACATTCAGAAAATTACAATCGGAAAGGATTTGGACATAAAGCAGAAGTGTCCACTCAGTTGCAGTCTGAGTATGAAAGTAGCTTAATTCAAGAGATACGCGATCGCAACTACATCCTTCAAAGAGGTAATGTTACTATCCGACTAGCACAAGCATTTGGATTTTGCTGGGGTGTAGAACGTGCCGTAGCAATGGCCTATGAAACTCGTCAGCACTTCCCCACAGAACGCATCTGGATCACCAACGAAATAATTCACAATCCTTCTGTGAATCAACGGATGCAAGAAATGGAAGTCCAATTTATTCCTGTTGAAGCCAACAAAAAAGACTTTTCTGTTGTGGATCAAGGTGATGTAGTCATCCTACCCGCCTTTGGTGCCAGCGTCCAAGAAATGCAAATTTTACATGATAAAGGTTGCCAAATTGTTGATACAACTTGTCCTTGGGTTTCCAAAGTTTGGAATACAGTTGAAAAACACAAAAAAGGCGAATTTACCTCAATTATTCACGGTAAGTACAAACACGAAGAAACCGTTGCTACCAGTTCCTTTGCAGGTAAATATCTGATTGTTTTGAATTTACAAGAAGCCGAATATGTGGCCAAATATATTCTCAATGGTGGCAACCGTGAGGAATTTTTAACCAAGTTTGCTAAAGCTTTTTCGGATGGATTTGATCCTGACAAAGATTTAGAAAAAGTCGGTATTGCTAACCAAACTACCATGCTCAAAGGTGAAACCGAACAAATTGGTAAACTCTTTGAGAAAACCATGATGCAGAAATATGGACCTGCCGCATTAAATCAACATTTTCAAAGTTTCAACACCATCTGTGACGCTACCCAAGAAAGACAAGATGCCATGTTGGAATTAGTCGAACACAATTTAGATTTAATAGTAGTAATTGGTGGTTTTAATTCTTCAAATACTACACAATTACAACAGATAGCTTTTGACCGAAATATTCCTTCCTATCACATTGATAGAGTTGGGCGCATTCTCTCTGCTAACGCCATCGAACATCGGCAATTAACTGGAGAATTGACAATAGCAGAAAACTGGCTACCGGAGGGAGAAATAGTTGTTGGTGTTACCTCTGGAGCTTCTACACCTGATAAAGTTGTAGAAGATATCATTGAGAAAATTTTTGCTTTAAAAGCAAACTGGTAAGTAGGTCAACATAATTAAACATAAAATGTTGAAAAGCTAGATCCCCTACTTCTGTGATAAGTGGGGGATCTGGATATTACGCTAGTTTCCAATCACCAATCACCAATCACCAGCTATTTGGCATTTTGGCAATCATGTACTAAAGTAACTTGATATATTACAGAAATTACCAAGATGTTTTTCATTATTATACTGTGGACGGGTGAAAACCCGTCTCTTTTGTCATTTTGGCAGAAACTGAAAAATTAATTGTGCTATATTGATCAAAATTGCAGAGATTAATGAATCAAACAATTTACGCAGTTTAAATTACTGTTTTGATTGTTGATGTCATTGAAAATCCTGACAACCTATTGAATGTTATTTCTACTATTTTTTTTATATTCCAAGGTGTATTGCCACTTTCAAGCTATTAGTGCGGACGGGATAACCCCCGTCCTTTTTTATTTGGGGTAATAACTGAATTTTTGGCAACCGGATCATCTATTATCAGTTTTTCGCATATTTGCATACATCCTCTGGGAAGATGCAGCCACAAAACCAGACAGGTTAAATTACTTTGGGATGTTGTTATGCACTGGATTTATAGCAAGGTTTGGTTAACCACCAAACCTTTTTTGTGTGTCAACATTAAGAATTTCAGCTTTGCCAGGATCGCTACATCTGGTAGGTAGGAAACAGGGGACTGGTGACTGGGGAGAAAAATTTTAGATTTTAGATTTTAGATTGGAATTGACAAAAACAATCCAAAATCCAAAATAAAAAAACTCCTGCCCCCTGCCTCGTGCTATAAGTTATACCTGTTTTGTGAAATTGTACTTTTTTTGTACAATGTAAAAATTTCAACTCATAACTATAAGCAACTGCGACTGAAAACCCAGATGGACAAGCACTCGCGCAAGTTGAAACCAAAAGCAGCTAGAACTCATCAGTCTCATGCTGATGCAAGGAAAAGGATAGCTAAAAAATCTGAAAAACAGTCTCGATGGCGCAGTTGGTTGTTGTCAACCTTGGCCTGGTCTATATTGTTAGGTAGTTCTGGTGTGATTATCGCTTTTGGCTGGATTAGTATTCTCTTTATTATGAATCCAGAGCAGGTTAGCTGGCTAAATGAATATTTACCAGAAGAGGCGAAAATCCCTGTTAGTAAAAAAGACATCCCCAAAACCCTGGCAGAAATCGAGCTTTCCTTAAAGAAACAAAACCGGATAGTTGGAGAAAGTCTCGCTTTAGATGCTGCTGTCAATCAGAAAAATAATCAAAAGTCACAAAAGCCAAATTTGTTTCTACTGCCAATTTTTCAAAAGCGTAATAATTGCCAGTCTGATTGTCAAGAACTGGTGGAATTGAGGGTTTATCAACGCTCCAAAGAAATGGAATTTCAACTGCAATCAGAAACACACTACCATTTGGTAACACAACTGGCTATTTCTGGACTTACAAAATCATTTGTAGAAGCTCCCGTTGGTAAAAATATTTTAGAGTCAGAAAACCAGGATAAAAATAGTAAATTACCTTTTACTCAGATCACAGCTTTTAATGATTCTCAATTATCACCAGGGTTCTGGTTTTATTTAAAGGGTGAACATAAACAAGAAGATACAGCCATAGTCTATGGACAGATTATTCATTACAATCCCCTACTTCGCAGTTTACAGCAAATGTTATCTTGGAAAAACACTAATGGGCAATTACCAAAATGGCAACAGGTAACTGGTAGTAATACAAAAGAGTTATTGATTGATCAAACACTAGATGTAGAGCCATATTTCCAGGTTTACCAAGTCAAAGAAGGCAAATTAGTTAAAAATTCTGTTTTACTAGAACCAATTACTCTCAAATCAGTATTTGAAGATTTTGGGTATCAAAAGTCCCTATTATTGGCGCGAAATGGACTTTGGACACCTGCTCATGCTTGGTTAACTTCTCTCCAGAAACAGCGTAAACAGCCTTTTTCTGATGCTGTGAAAGCACAAATTGATTTTATTCATCTCCATTCTCAATTTACCAAAATTCAAGCTGATAAAAATTGGGCTAGTCCTAGTCAACAAGTGCTGACTGATTTAATTGATGGTCGTTGGGAACAAGCTTTACAAGTTTTGACCACATCTACTAATAATGGTCAAGAAATTTCTAACTTACTTAAATCTGATAGAGGTAGGTTATGGAATCGGTCAACGGTGGCTTTACGACTTAACCCTGCTAGACGCGCTGCTTTAGCTTGGGCATATTTAATATTAACTGTACAAAGAGGAGAAGAACGGGCTAATTCTTGGTTGCAAGGACAACCTAATATTAGTGATGATACTATACTCTATCTTCAAGATTTATTGGCAAAACTCAATGGTAAAGTAACGAGTGATCATCAAAGTCAAATTATTGGTAGACTGCAAAAAATTACGGGAGCAATGCAATTTTCTGGGATGACTCCAACGGGAGAGCGATCGCTAAATTCAAAATCCCCACCTCTTGATTATCAGAGAAGGGGATATAATCATTATTAATTGAATAATTTCCTTAACGCGATGGATTACCCTGATTAGGACTACCCGCTACTTTATCTTCACCAGGTGCTTCTGGAGTAGCAGTTTCTCTAGCTTGACTTTTTTCAGCAGTACCAGTTTTGCGAATGTCCTCTTCTATGGGAGTTTGATAACCACCAGAAGCTGCTGGTGTACTTTCTTTATGTTCAGATTTTGATTGTTTTTTTGATTTGGAACTCATGAAGTAAATAAACTCCGATTAATCTGCGTTTTATATTAATAATTTAAAAATCCAAAATTTATCTATCATCAGTATTGTTTTAACATCTATCACTTAATACTCACAGGAATAGGAAAAATTAACTAACTTATCTCCAAAGTATGAAAAACAAATGACTTATGATTACTCCCCTCCTGACTTATGGTAATTTTTCTGCTTTATATCAAGTTCGGATAATCACTTACAATATAACTTGTTGGTTAATAATTATCTTTTCCCAATTACCAGCCTCAACAGATATGATAAGTATTCAACCGGATATGATATCATTCCTTTGTGTACTTTGCGTACTTTGCGGTTAATCAAGAAAAAATTTGTCAGCTACACCAAAACCTAACTAATTCACGCCATTTTATGGTAAAAATTAAATTGACAACAAAAAACATCAGTATTAATCATGAGTCTAATTTGGCAAGTTGATTTTTATCGCAGTCCCCAAAAAGATACAGCAGGAAAGATATTATGGGATTTATTGATTTGTGATCCAAGTCGTAGCTTTGAATATATCGCCACCTGTCCCCAATCTCAAGCAAATTCCAATTGGTTAACAGAACATTTTAAACTAGCAGCTAAGGAAAAATTACCTGATATTATTCAAGTTTTTCGTCCTCAAGCTTTAAGTTTAATTACAGCAGTAGCGAATAATTTAGAAATTGAAATTGAAGCTACCCGTCGCACTCAAGCGTTAAAACAATGGTTGCAAGAAAAGCAATATTCCTTAGTTATTGATAAACCACCACCAACACCATTACCAGAAAATCTCTGGGGTGAAGAATGGCGTTTTGCAAATATTCAAGCTGGTGATATTATTGATGAATTTGCAGATCGTCCGATTCCGGTTTTACAAATTCCAGAATTTCTACAACCAATTAATTTAGGTTTAGCTTCAACTGTTCCTATTCCCGGTGTGATAATTTATGGTGGTAGACAATCTTTGCGTTTAGCAAGATGGTTACAAGAAACTAACCCTGTGAGTTTAAATTATATTCCTGGTTCACCTGATGGGTTAATTTTAGAAGCAGGTTTAGCAGATAGATGGATTTTAGCAACTTTTGAAGATGCAGAAGTAAAAGCAGCAGCTAAAGTTTATGAACAACGCAAACAATTAAGTAAAGGTTTGCATTTTTTATTAGTGCAACCTGATGATTCAGGAATGACTTTTAGCGGTTGTTGGTTGTTAAAAGAGGAACAGTAAAATTATTTTTAATGCAAGTAAATATTCTGACTCCTGACTCCTAAATTCTGAAATTATTTCCTCAATTCGTGCATACTTCTGACAATTTTGGTAACGATATTTCTAGGTGCAAATCGCACGGATCTGGCTAATATTTGATTTCTAATTCCGGGAATAGCAATGGTTTTATTTGCCATTAAACTATCATAACCAATTTTCGCCACAGTTTCAGTTGTCATCATTCTATTAACATGAGAAATTTTTGATTCTTCCATTGCTGCGGATTTTTGAAATTTGGATGCGGTAGGACCAGGACAAAGGGTAGTTACTGTGACTCCTGTACCTTCTAATTCATTGGCGATCGCCTCTGAAAATGATAACACATAAGCTTTACTCGCAAAATAAACCGCCATCAAAGGACCAGGTTGAAATGCAGCAACAGAAGCAACATTTAATATCTTCCCATGTCCTTGACTAATCATATCCTTGAGAAATAATTTAGTTAAATGGGTGAGACTGACAATGTTAATTTGTAACAATTTCAATTCTTGTGTCAGGTTCGTTTCGCTAAATACTCCATAAGTACCAATTCCAGCATTATTTACTAATACATCAATTTTAATTCCTGCTATTTGTAACTCGTTAAATATTTCCTCTGGAGAATTGGATATAGATAAATCCTTAACTAAGATTTTTACAGAGATACCCAATTTATTAATAAAATCATCAGCAATTTTTCTTAAATTTTCTGCGTCTTTATCTATCAACACCAAACTGTAACTATGTCTAGCAAAAATATAAGCTAATTGATAGCCAATTCCGTGTGCTGATCCTGTAATCAGTACGTTTTTTTGTCGAGTTTCTTGTTTATTTTCCATGTGATTTAATAAGTAATTTTACTTTCGTTTATTCAAATTGCCATTAAAATAACATTATGCAAAATGAAGTTTGTAGCAATTACATTAACTTTATTAGTTGACAATTTTCAAATCTGTATTTTTTGATTCATTATTGATTGACAAATGTTTATAAATCATGAAATACTAATTATTGGTTTCATTAATTGTTTAATTAAATACAGATATGCAAGCAAGTTTTTTAAGTTCAGTTGTTCTACCTCTATCCTTAGCGATCATTATGTTAGGAATGGGATTATCTCTTGTACCAGAAGATTTCCAAAGAGTAACTAAATATCCCAAAGCAGTCGCTATTGGTTTGACAAGTCAATTAATTTTCTTACCTATTATTGGTTTTATCATTGCTAAAGTTGTACCGATGCAACCAACAATTGCAATGGGGTTAATGATAGTTGCATTGTGTCCAGGGGGAGTATCTTCAAATATTATTACCTTTCTTGCAAAGGGTGATGTTGCACTTTCTGTCACTCTCACTGCTTTTAGTAGTTTAATTACAGTGTTGACAATTCCCATTTTTGGCAACCTTGCATATCAACATTTTCTAGGTGAAACTGCTACTATTGCTTTACCTATTTTACCGACAATATTACAAATTTTTATTATGACTATTGTTCCTATTTGTCTAGGAATGATAGTCAGAAAATTGTTTCCTAAGTTTGCGATTTCTTTGGAAAAAGTAACCAACCGTCTCGCAGGAGGACTATTAGCTTTAATTATTCTTTTGTTAGTTATTCGTGAGTGGGAAAAACTTCCTGGTTTTCTTGTTCAAGTTGGTGTTGGTGTGGTTCTGTTGAATACTATTTCTATGTTTTTGGGTTTTTATCTGAGCAAACTTTTAAATCTCAATCCTGCTCAACAAATCTGTATTGCAATTGAAGTCGGGCTACAAAATGGTACACTAGCTATAGCTATTACTGCGGGAATTTTGAATAATCCTGATATGGCCATACCCGCAGCAGTTTACGCTTTATATATGAATGTTACAGGTTTTCTGGCTATTTTGTATGGGAGAAAGTTAGCTGCAAATCAATGAATTTCCTATCAATCTTAATTTCTCTTTGCGCCTTTGCGTGAGAAAATTATTGATAATGTCTAATCACCTCAGCAACAGACCAAGCTTGAGCGATCGCACCTCTGGGAGAATGGGGTGCATCACCATCAAAAATTTCCGAAATTGAACCTAAACAACCATTAGATGAAAAATGATCTAACAAAGGTTTCCAGTCAAAAGGTAAGGGTGTTTCCGGATAAAAACGTTCCCAAGATCGAATATAAGCACCGATCAACCAAGTCCAAACCGTACCTTGATGATAAGAGCGATCGCGTTGTTCGGGACTTCCTTCACATTTTCCCTGATATTCTGGATCACTAGGATCAAGACTTCGCAAACCATAGGGAGTCAATAACCTATAAGTCGCTAAGTCTAAAACTTTTTGTCCTTGTTCTTGAGAAAAAGCACAATGATATAAAGATAAAGCTAAAATAGCATTGGGGCGAATTTGGGAATTACGACTATCATCTAAATCAATTAGATCATATAAATAACCTAACTGGGGATGCCAAAATTTTTGTAAGGATATTTTTACCAGTTCTGCTTGTTGTTGATAACGTTGTTTTTGACTGATTAAACGACTAGAATGATCTATATATTCATGACTTAAATGTTCTGACCATTTACTTAACCAACATAATGCAGAATACCATAAAGCATTGATTTCCACTGCTTTACCGCAACGTGGTGTGACAGGTATTCCTTCTACCATTGCATCCATCCAAGTTAATGCTACACCTTGAGCATCCCAAGAAACCAAACCATCAATAGCGTCAACTTGAATATTATAACGAGTACCGCTAATAAAAGCTTTATGAATTTGCTGCACAATGGGAAATTGTTCTAATAAAAATTCCCAATCTTGAGTCGTTTCTAAATAAAGTCCTAAAATTTCAATCCACCATAAAGCAGCATCAATACTATTATAAAATGGTTCGTTTTCTACATCAGGAAAAGTATTCGGTATGAGTCCATGACGACAGTAACTACCAAAGGTTTTTAACAGTCCTTTAGCAATTTCAAAACGTCCTGTTGCTAATGTTAATCCTGGTAAAGCAATTAATGTATCTCTTCCCCAATCATTAAACCAATGATATCCTGCAATTACCGTAGGACCTGCTATGGAATCACGATAAACTATAAATTGATCACTAGCTTTGAGTAGTTGTTTTTGAATAGGTGACAGGTGATAAGTGACTGGTGAAAGTAAAGAGGAAAGTGTCAAAAAAGAATTTTCTCCTCTCCTTCCGATTTCCTCATCTCCCCACCCAAAAATCTGCGCTATTCTTGCTTGTTCTATTACTACTGCTTCTGTAAAACTATCAGGTGAAAACAATTCTTGGGATTCTTGGGAGTCGGGGAAACCTACTTTAGCTTCTAGGGTGACTGTATCTCCTGGTTGCAAGTTTACGGTTAAATAACCAGGACTATATAAATCTTGGCGATCGCCTAATCCCCTTTTTGTTTCTTCTGGTAAACTATAATTCCAATACCATAACTCATCTACTTGATATTTTCCCTGAGTCCATCGTAAATGCCAAGGTGTACCAAAGTTACCACAAAATTTACCCCAGTTATTCATTTGTAAACACAATATATTTTGATGGAGTAATTGGGAAAACTGGATTTTTTCGTTACCTATTTGTTGATGGTGAAAATTGCGATCGCCTATAAACAACCTTAACCTTAAAATCCCTTTCTCTTTCCCCTCATACCGATATTCAATCAAAACTCTCTGAGAATTGGATAATTGGGCAAAATCTTCTCCCCCTGCTCCCTGCTCCCTGCTCCCCTGCTTTTCCCAAGACCCATTTGGCATTACCAAACGCCTAGATAACTGCCAATTATCCCCACTCCACACCCATTTGGGAACTGGGTTATGATCAAACTGTTGTAAAAATTTATATCCTGTTGGTTCAATTTTACCCGTACCCCAAAGATTTGTTCCCAGTGCTATAACTTTTTCTGATATTTCTAAACTTGCTTCTAAATGGGAAAGTAGTAATTTTCTGCCTGAAGGTGGATTTGTAGCCGCAAATAACCAACCATGATAAGTCCGTGTATGCACATCCGCAACTGTACCACTGGCAAAACCACCTAAGCCATTAGTTAGTAACCATTCTC
Source organism: Sphaerospermopsis sp. LEGE 08334 (assembly GCF_015207205.1). Lineage (NCBI taxonomy): Bacteria > Bacillati > Cyanobacteriota > Cyanophyceae > Nostocales > Aphanizomenonaceae > Sphaerospermopsis > Sphaerospermopsis sp. LEGE 08334. The sequence continues at coordinate 22,641 of NZ_JADEXH010000030.1, forward strand.
TTGTATCTAAATCAAACATTGGCTTTTAAATTGGTAGCGGGTAATGGGTAGTTGGTAATTGGTAATGGGTAATTGGTAAAAACTCTTAACTATCAACTATCAACTATCAACTATCACCTGTTCTCAAAATCGTAATGACTATGATATAGTCGTAACAGATTGTAACTAAACTGTGATGAGCGTGGAGGGAAAGGTTGATATCACCCAGATACCCACGCCAAAAAATGGATATAAAACTCAAGGAGAACTAGGTTAAATGTCACTCAATAATGGATGTCTTCGTGTTGGTCAACAGGCTCCCGATTTTACAGCAACAGCTGTAGCAGATCAAGAATTTAAGACCATCAAACTTTCTGACTATCGCGGCAAGTATGTAGTCCTGTTTTTCTACCCCTTAGACTTTACCTTTGTTTGCCCCACCGAGATCACAGCATTCAGCGATCGCTACGAAGAATTTAAAACACTAAACACAGAAATTTTAGGTGTTTCCGTAGATAGCGAATTTTCTCACCTCGCTTGGATTCAAACAGATCGTAAATCTGGGGGTGTTGGTGACTTAAATTATCCCCTAGTTTCCGACATCAAGAAAGAAATTAGCGCAGACTATAACGTTCTCGATCCAGCAGCTGGTATTGCTTTGCGTGGTTTGTTTATCATTGATAAAGATGGTGTAATTCAACATTCTACTATTAATAACTTAGCATTTGGTCGCAGTGTAGATGAAACATTGCGTACTTTACAAGCTATTCAGCACGTTCAATCTCACCCAGACGAAGTTTGTCCTGCTGGTTGGCAACCCGGAGAAAAAACAATGGTTCCCGATCCTGTGAAGTCTAAAGTTTACTTCGCAGCAGTGTAGGTGACTGGGGACTGGTGATTGGTGATTGGTGATTGGTGAAGAAAATTTTAGATTTTAGATTTTAGATTTTAGATTGGAGTTCATCAAATACAATCCAAAATCCAAAATCCAAAATCCAAAATTGAATTACCCATTACCCATTACCCATTCTTAATTTTTAAATTTTAACTTTTAATTATTTATGTTGACATCAACAGATTTTACAGGTTTATTGAACGAGCGATTTTTCCGTAATTTGTTACCCAAACCAGCACTCGATGAGTTAAGATTGACAATATTAACACCTGACTTTAAATTAACAGATGTTACCAATAATCGCACAATCAAATTATCAGACTATCGTGGTCAACAGCCTGTTATTTTAGCATTTACGAGAATTTTTACAGAAAAACAATATTGTCCTTTTTGCTATCCTCATATTAAAGCATTAAATGAAAATTATGAGGAATTTACAAAACGGGGTATAGAAATTTTAATGATCACCAGCACAGATAAACACCAAAGTCAAGCAGTAGTAAGAGACTTAGGATTAAAAATGCCTTTATTAATAAATCCTAGTTGTCATATTTTTAGAACATATCACACAGGGCAAGCATTAGGAGCGCCCTTACCAGCGCAGTTTGTACTAGATAAAGATGGGAAATTAATTTACAGACATTTATTTTCTTTCTTGGATCACAATGCTAGTGTAGAGACATTACTGGCACAATTTCAATGATCGAGTGACAGAAGTGTTCGCAGCATTTAGACAAATGTTAATGGCAAGAATGGCATCAAGTAAGTAGGTAACAGGTGACAGGTGACAGACAAACACAAAAGTTTATTCTTCACCTACACCCTTAAACCCTTACACCCCTATAATTTCACCTGTGATAAATGACTGCGGGGGTTGTAGGTACGAATAGCGCGGAGTTTTTCATAATATTCCCTTTCTTGTGGGGTAAGGTCTTTGGGGGGTGCGATCGCCACTTTCACAAATTGATCACCGCGTCCACCCTTAGCCAGAGGCCAACCTTTACCACGTAACCGCAGAGACTGACCAGAACGCACCCCTGCTGGTAACTTAACATTCACACTACCATCAGGAGTAGGAACATCAATAGAAGCACCTAAAGCAGCTTCATCAGGAGTTATCGGTACTTCACAAAGAAGATGATCACCTTCAAATTGGAAAAAAGAATGGGGTTGCAGTTCCACCTTTAAATATAAATCTCCCCGTTGTTGAGTCATGGGGTTAACTTGACCTTTACCCCGTACCCGCAACCGAGTACCGGTTTTTGCACCTGCGGGAATACGAACATCTATAGTTTCATTACCTAGACTAAACCGTTTTTGAACTCCTGCGAATCCTTCCGCAAAACTGAGACTAATGGTATATTCACTATCTTGGGCAGCACCACCGCCCATATCTTGAAAACCAAAATCATTAAAACCGCCAAAACCTGTACCTGGTTTACCTGTAGAGGTACGATAGGAATAACTTTGTCTGTTGGTGCGTGGTCCTGCACCACCAAATAAATCATTAATGAAATCATTAAAACTGCCGTATTGACCAAAGTCAAAACCGCTCATATCTACCCCTGCTCCACCAGGGAAACCACCTTCTCCTACCTGCCGCCAATATTGTCCATACTGATCATATTTTTTGCGTTTATCTGGATCAGAGAGAACTTCGTAAGCTTCGTTAACTTCTTTAAATTTTGCTTCTGCTTGTTTATTACCAGGGTTAACATCGGGGTGGTATTTACGGGCGAGTTTACGAAAAGCTTGTTTAATTTCTTCTGGAGTGGCAGTTTTAGTAATTCCTAAAATTGAGTAATAGTCTTTAAAATCGGTTGCAGCCATCTACCAGCCTCCTGTAAAAATTTAGGTAAAGTTAGGTTATGTTTTTTTTCTAAGATATTGAGATTTACTGTTTGCCTGGTCTAATGCCCGGAAACAGGATGATAATCCTAAATTAGCAAAGAATAGCAAAAATCCAGTGTGGTTGTCGCTCAAAGTTCCAGCGAAATTACCGTACTCTTGAGGAGGCAGGAGGAGAAAATTTTAGATTTTAGATTTTAGATTGGAGATGACAAAAATAATCCAAAATCCAAAATCAAAAATCAAAAATCAAAAATTGTATCACCAATCACCCCACCTGACTTATAAAGTATTTTATCTAGTCCTTCATCTAAGCTGGGGGGAGCGTCCCGAAGTTGGCGGTGCATTCGCAAAATAACGTCTTCTGGAACTTGGCGATCGCGTTTTTTATTGCGTGTTAAACATAACCAAACGGGAGTTCTTACCCATATACCAGTAATGTGAGTAAAACCAGTGTGACGGGCTAATTCTATAACTTCCCGGCGATTTCTTCTTTGGGCGTTAGTAGCATCAAAAATGGTGGGTATATTGGCAATAGTGGCTTGTTGAAACTGTCTTTCAACTTCTTGCCAAATCAAAAACCAAGGACCTTGAGTGGCTTGAGAACCAAAAAGCCGCCCTCGGATAGCATCTGTAGAAATGAGTTGCATCTGAGGGCATTCTGTTAGTAATTGTGCAGCCAATGTTGATTTACCGCTACCAGGAAGACCAATTAGTAAAAGTAGTTTAGTCATTGGGAATAGGTGACAGGTGACAGGTGACAGATGACAGTAAAGAGAATAGAGAATAGATTATTTTCCTTTTGCCTCTTGCCTTCTGTTCCCTGTTCCCTGTTCCCTGTTCCCTGTTCCCTTCTTGCCCAATTACCATTGACTAAATAACTGTTCCATCAGGAATCACGGCATTTTTGAGAACAACTACAATCCCACTACGGATATAAAATCCTTGTTTTTCCCGTTCAGCTTCTTGGACGTTATCCTTGTTGATAATTTTCACATCATGACCAATGCGGGCATTTTTATCAATGATGGCTCGGCGAATGATGGTATCTGTACCAATACCAACGGGAATATCACCTTGTTCTATACTACATTGACGTTCTACCGATGGTTGGTAATAGTCTGAACCCATAATCAGGGTTTCTTCAATTATAGAACCTGATTCAATCCGCGATCGCACTCCCAAAACTGAATGTTGAATTCGGCAGTTTTTCAAAATACAACCTTCACCAATCATTGATTCTGTAATATTGCAATTCAATAATTTAGAAGGTGGTAAGTAACGAGCGCGGGTGTAAATTGGTGCTGCTTCATCGTAGAAGCTAAAGGGTGGAAGAGGCTGCTTAGTCAATGCCAAATTCGCATTATAAAAAGCTTCTATTGTTCCGATGTCTTCCCAGTAATCATCAAATAAGTATGCCTGAACATTATGATCTTTAGCGGCATCAGGAATAATTTCTTTACCAAAATCAGTCCGTGCTAAAGATTCTTTCAACAGTTTGATTAAAACGTCTTTTTTGAAGACATATATGCCCATTGAGGCGATATATGGTTGTAATTCGGCTTGTTCTTTGGTTAACCCCAGGATGGTAGTATCAACGCGCATTTTGGCTAAAGCATCACCCTTGGGTTTTTCGCTAAAGTCAATCACCCTACCGGAGTTGTCGATTTTCATTAAACCAAAATCGGAAGCACGGCGATCATCAATAGGGATAACAGAAAGGGTAATATCAGCATTTGTGTCTCTATGACGCTGGATAAACTGACGGTAATCCATACGGTAGAGGTGATCACCAGAAAGGATCAGAAATTCGTCTACATCCCATTCCTGCAACATCCAGAGATACTGACGTACAGCATCGGCTGTACCTTGGAACCAGTTGGGGTTTTCTGGAGTTTGTTGTGCTGCTAACACTTCTACAAACCCATCACTGAAGCCACCGAAGTTGTAAGCGCGGGTAATATGGCGATTTAAAGAGGCTGAGTTAAATTGTGTGAGAACGTAGATTTTATAGATTTCTGAATTTATGCAGTTGCTAACTGGGATATCTATTAAACGATATTTGCCAGCTACGGGTACTGCGGGTTTTGCGCGGAGTTTGGTTAAGGGATACAGTCGTGTACCCGCACCTCCACCAAGAATGATTGCTAAAACTTTTTTCACAAAATTTCTCCAGACTGCCTTTCAACTCTCATCTACAGTTTAGGACTATCGGTGGCAACTGATAAGGGGGGATCAAAGAATCTTGAGGAAGAATTTTTGAGATTGGGGTCTACCGGGTGATTATAGAACTAATGTATTAATAAGAAGAGTGACTGGGGAGGGAAGACAGGTGGCGATCGCAATAGTTTACGTAAACTTGAGAAGCAAAGAATAAGAAAAACCCAGCAATAGCGCAATAGCTTAGAATGGAATCCAAGTTATTTAGATAAGCTGTCAAACCTTTAATTTCCATATTCAGACAGACAGGGAAGCAGGGCAGGGAAAAAAGATCAATACTTTTCTTACCAATCAAAAATATGTAAATTCAATGTCCCAAAGCTTAGGAAGATTACTTAATATAAATTAATAACTGTAAATATTTTTTATACCTTTTTCTGATGCATGTATGATATAAATGAAATATCAAAATATAAAATATATCCTAATAACAAAAAACTTTTCTATATGTTGCAAAAACAAATTACTTCCTTTGATATAAATCAACCTTTGTTAAGTCAGTCTGAAATTAAACAATTACTCAAGAAAGATCCAAGCACATTAGTACCAGAAATCTTACTATATCGGCTTTTAAATATTGCCGAATTATACATCCAAGAATATTTAAGAATTAAGCAACTGAATTATAATTTAATTGGTTTAGAAATAGGATGTGTTTTAGTTGACAACAAAGTTAAAAAAATAGATGATAAGTCAACATATCAAGACAAGTATTCCGTCGGGTGGGGAGCAGTGACACAAGAAGAAGTAATATTAGAAATTACACCTGAAAATACAAGTAATTCAAGGGTTGTGAATATGAACACATTCACAGCAAATGAACCTGAAACCGAATCAGATATTAATAATATAAATCCTCAAGATATTATTCACAGTGAGCAACCAATAATTGATGAAGAATTTTTGGAATTTAATCATAGCTTAATTAAGAAATTAGATGAAGTAATTAGACCTGAAGCAAATCTTACAGGTAGAGACAATTTAGCACTTGATGTTTTTCTCAGATGGAATGCTGGTGAATTAAGATTTAGTTCATCCGAGGGATGTTATGAAAAGGAAGATGGTAAACTATATAAGAAAATTTGTCGGCAGTTTGGTGCAAAGAAGTTTTGTCAAGAAGTACCATGTAATAGTTAATAATTCAGTTATTCACAAGGAATATTTTCTGAAGTAGATTGTGATTGCAAATCATTCAGAACTGTGTTTATTCTATCAGTCATATTAGGTTCTCTCTCGGACAGTTTTTGTAAATCTTCCATGATATATTGAATGGTACTTACATTTGCTAGATCCTGTGTAAAACATTTAATTTTTCTATAGGTATGCCGAACTTCCGGTTTATTCGCTCGTAGTTGAACAAGACCCAAAAAGTGATAATATAGTATATTATTATCTTGAGAAATTACATATTTTAAATCTTCAATAGCTACATCATATTGATGTAAATGTTGAGTATAAACCTCAGCACGCCATAAATGTCCTTCAATACTATCTCGCTCAATTAATTTTTGAAAATCTGCTTTTGCTGCTTGATAATTAGATTCTTTAATAAATATTAAAACTCTATTTTTAAGAGAGTCTATGATTAAATCATTAGCTGCTAAAGGAGCATCAATTATTTTTGTATATGCTAATTTTGCAGCAGTAAATTTATTTAATCTCTCATAGGTTTTACCTAAATTTAAAAGAGCTACATATAACTTTTCTCCTGATAAATTAAAGGCTTCTGTATATGATTTTACAGCCTTATTGCAATCATCAAGAGTTTGACAACCTTCTTGTAAAAAGTTATTAAACAAAAATCCTTTAAAGAAGTAAGCATTAGCTATACTCTCCCTATTTTTAGGATTTTTTGCTAATTCTCTAGCTATGTTATTATCCATAACTAAAACTTCTTTAGCTTGTTGAATATTTCCTTGAAAATAATAACTTTTGCTGATGGCAAGTTTAGTTAAAATTGTAACTAAAGATGGTAAATCTTCCGTTTCAAAATCAGAAGTCCAATCTGCAATTTTTCCAGATGGTAAGTCTACACTTCCAGCATCTTTTTCTTTTGCTGATACTTCTACCCCACCAATAAATGATGTAGCTCCTTTATTTATCCAAACTATCACTACAGTTGAAAATTGTTTCTCTAAAATCTTGGCTATTTTCTTAGCCTCCTGATTATCAGGAATTGCTGTTTCGATGCGGCATAATACGAGATTATTGATATTGCTTCTATCTAATTCTTGGATGAGACTGGCTTCAGCAATACCATCACTAATTGTTTTATTACTGTAAACTGTAGCAACACCAATTGCTTGAGCATCTTTTGGATTACCTGAGTATGATTCATTGCATTTTTGCTTGATTGTTGGCACACCCAATACTTGACTTATAATCTTTTCTAGATGGGGAATATATCCAATAGTAAACAATACAATTGATAAAGAGGTTAATAGTAAAATAGTGGTTCTGTATGTTCTAGGGACAACACCCCAAATATTCGATTTATGTAAAATTAGTAGATGATTAAGACAATTATTTTCTTCTTGAAAAACCCTAACAATTTCCTCAACAGGAATCATAAAACCTATTTTAGCTTCTTTACGACTGTCATCAGCAGCAACAGCCATCCCGACAATACCCTTGAGTTTTTCATCCCAAATAGGCGCACCACTAAAACCTCTTTCTAGTCTTGTTCCTACCTCTCCCCCTTCTATTTGTACCCAACCTGCGGCTTGTTTTCCTCCTAATTTTCCACCCGCTTCTAAACCATCATCGTGGTTTACAGGAAAACCAAAAGTGAGAAATTCGTCACCCCGTAAATTTGTTTCTACAAATAGTTTTACAGGTTTAAGATTTGCAGGTGGAGAATTATTTAACTTCAGTATAGCAATGTCTTCTTTACCTGCAACTGAAGCTTCCCCTGCGGAGGGAACAGGTCGCCATAAAACAACATTAGCTGTTAGTTGAATTTCTGGATTAATGAAAGGAAAATCTAAAAGTATATCTTCATTGGGTCGAGTTTTAACATCTTGTTTAATTCCCAATGCTTGAGCAATAACATGAGCGCAAGTGACTATATAATTTTCACAGACTAAAAAACCAGTACCTACTACCGTACCCTTACAGGTAAATATCCTGACTATAGCTTGCTTCGCTGTATCAAACGAAGTATTAATAAATATTTAATCTTTAATATCTAATCTTTCTTCCATTTCAGGGTAATCTCATAGTTACCTTCAACACTAGCACTAGCGATAATTGCCCCTGCTTCAGCACTCATTTTGATACCAAACTTAACTTCTACTTCGTCAGCAGGCTGATTTAATTGATGTAGCTTATTAATGATGGTATTAGCGATGGGTTTAATTCTTTCTAATGCAGTTTCAAAGGTCTGTTCTGTCTTTAGGAGTATATCCTCTCCACGTCCAATACGTCTCAACCCTTCTTCTGATTCAGGTTCATCTATTTCTACAAGGATGTAGCTACCATCTTCTAAAGGAAATTGAACTAAGCGTTTCACTGATTTAACCTTTGTTAAAGTTTTAATTAATGTGATTTTTATTTAATCATACTCTATCTTTAGGTAGTTGACTATAATTTTAAGTGAAACAATAACTTCTCCAAAGGTTAAAATTTGTGACAATTATGTAAATTTATGTTCGGGTAATTATGCAGATTCACACACCAGACTGGGTAAAACACGCCGTTTTTTATCAAATCTTCCCCGATAGATTCGCTAAAAGTACACAACCCCGGAAACGTTTATTAAATGATCCAAAATGGGAAGATTGGGATAGTTTTCCAACTTTACAAGGTTATAAAGGTGGGGATTTATGGGGGATTTTAGAACAATTAGATTATATTCAAAGTTTAGGCGTTAACGCTATTTACTTTACTCCAATTTTTCAATCTGCAAGTAATCACCGTTATCACACCCATGATTATTATCAAGTTGATCCTTTATTGGGAGGAAATGCAGCATTTAAAGAATTGCTAGATGCAGCACATCAACGTAATATTAAAATTGTGTTGGATGGGGTTTTTAATCATGCGAGTCGGGGGATTTTCTTTTTTCACGACATATTAGAAAATGGACCTCATTCACCTTGGGTAGATTGGTTTAAAATTCAAGGTTGGCCACTTGCACCTTATACGGGTGATGCACCTGCAAATTATGAAAGTTGGGCGGGTATTCGTTCTTTACCGGTGTTTAATCATGATAACCCAGAAGTGCGGGAATATATTATGGAAATTGCCGAATATTGGATTAAATTCGGTATTGATGGTTGGCGTTTAGATGTACCTTTTGAAATAAAAACTCCCGGTTTTTGGCAAGAATTTAGAGATAGGGTAAAAGCAATAAATCCTGATGCTTATATTGTGGGGGAAGTGTGGACAGATTCCCGTCAGTGGTTGGATGGAACACAATTTGATGGGGTAATGAATTATTTATTTACGGGTCCAACTATTGCTTTTACTGCTGGAAATCGTGTAAATTTAGAAATGGTAAAAGGGCGAGATTATGAAACATCTCCACCTTTATTTGCTGCTGAATATGCGGAGAAAATAGAGGACTTATTAAAGCTTTACCCTTGGGAAATTCAACTTACACAACTTAACTTATTAGCAAGTCACGATACAGCGAGATTAATAACTATTGCAGGTGGTGATGTTGCATCTTTAGAATTAGCAACTTTACTATTATTCACATTTCCCGGTGCGCCAAGTGTGTATTATGGTGATGAAGTAGGTTTACCTGGTGGCTTAGATCCTGATTGTCGTCGTGGGTTTCCTTTAGAAGCTAATTGGAATTTGCAAATACTGGAAACTCACAAACAATTAATTTATTTACGTCATCAATATCCAGCTTTGAGGGTGGGAAGTTATCAAGTTATTTATGCGGAAAGTACGCTGTATGTGTTTATAAGAAGTTGGGAAAATGAGGAGTTAATGATTGCGGTAAATGTGGGAGAGGAGTCGGTTACAGTTAGTTTTGATAGTGGTAATTTACAAAGTAAACCACAAAATTTATTGTTTGGAAATGGGGATATAAAATGGAATAATCAGAGTGTTGATTTGAATGTTCCTGCGCGTAGTGGGTGTATTTTTGATTAGGAATTGAGATCCCCCCTAACCCCCTTGATCAGCTATCCATTATAAACATCTTTCTTAACATGAAATTTGACAAAAAGAAGAAGTTATGCAGGGGGGGTAGAGAGACAAAAAATCATCTGCACATAGGTATTCACAGGGAGCAATGCGATTTTGTGAGGTGCTTAAATTTCGGGTGATCACCTATTTAGGGGTGCGATCGCGGCAGAAAATATGTATTTATTGAGAATTAGGCAATTTAATTGAGAATTAAAACCCGATCTAACACGATCGCATCGCTCCCCCTGTCACCTATTCCTTATTCCCTAAATTTTGCACAGCTTGACGAAAACCCAAGACGACTAAAATATTAGCGAGGGTTAAAAATACTTCAGCGCCGCCATGTAACCAGTCTATATTGGCTAAAGCTTCTCCATAAGCAACTTTGGCATAGATGCCGGCGGGAATGGTAATACCGACAAATACTAAAGTACCGTAAAATCCATATAGGGCTAAACGTGGCATTTGCGGACTACGGCTAATAAACCACAAGAAACCCAAATAGGGAAACAGAGACAGGGCAAAGAGGGTTTCTTTTGATATCATGGTTCTGATTTGATGGTTTTTGCTTCAATTTTGGTTGCAGACTTGGTAGAACGCCAAATCCACACTGCTGCCGCCCAAAGGGTAAAATTACCCACTAATGTCATGGTAGCTTGGAGGGTGACTAACCATTCTAGGGATTCGGGGTTGTCGAAATAATGCCAAGTGCAAGCACACATAGCACTAATTAAAGCTGGTAACATGGCAAAGGACAATCCCCACCAACTACGGTTTTTTGTCAGTTCACCATATTTCCAGATTAACCAAATAGCGGCTATCCATTCAATGACACTAGAAACGTGAATAATCCAGGTGGGAATCGAAAGAGCGTGCATAATAGTCAGTAGTCAGTTGTCGGTTGTCAGTTATCAGTTGTCAGTGGTAGGGGTCTAGCAATGCTTATTGGTGTCAACTTAACCGAAAAATCCCTTATCTGTTAGCTTCCACACCGGCCATGAAATGATAGCGTAGCTCGGCGTAAGCCATATTTCATGGCTAATAGCTAAAGTTTACTTTAGTAAACTATCAATTTCTTGGTATTTTTAGTCATCTTTAGATGACTTTTGCTATGAGACTGGGAATTCATTCCCAGTCGGGTTATCGGTTTTACGCTAAGTTGATACCATTGAAGCTCTTGCTTTACCCCTACTGTCAGCTAAAAAAATTGGTAATCCAAAATCTAAAATATCAGGACTTACGTACCATACCTCTGAAAACCTCTTTCCTTTGTGTCCTTTGCGTCCTTTGCGGTTTATTTTTCCATGATCACAGCGTAAGTCCAACATCCAACATCCAACATCCAAAATCTAAAATCCAAAATTATTGAAGATGCGTGTTTTATTATCTGGGTATTACGGTAAAGGTAATGGTGGTGATGAAGCTTTGTTAGCTACACTTTTACAAATGTTACCACCTCATGTCACCCCTGTGGTGCTTTCTGGAAATCCTGAAGAAACGAGTCGGCGTTATGGTGTGGAAAGTTACAACCGCATGGCGTTTTTACAGGTAATTCAAGCTTTACGTTCCTGTGATGTTTTCATCTGGGGTGGTGGTAGTTTAATGCAGGATGTTACCAGTACCATTAGCCCTTTTTATTATGGCGGATTAATGGCGATCGCTCAAGTCCTAAAATTAAAAACTATAGCTTGGGGACAGGGAATAGGACCTTTATTGCGTCCGCAAACTCGCTGGTTAGCAAAGGGGAATTTTGCAGGTTGTATTCAAGTCAGTGTACGCGATCGCTCTAGTTCGACTTTATTATCAAGTTGGAATATACCACATATTCTTGCACCTGATCCAGTTTGGGCGTTAAAGTCGCAATCAGTAGCAGAATTAGCAGATTTACCAAAACCAAGAATTGCAGTTACTTTAAGAAATCATCCCCAACTTACAGAAACTAGATTAGCAAATTTAACTCGTGCTTTGGTGGAGTTACAAACAGCTACCCAAGCCTTTATTTTAATCTTACCATTTCAAAAAAGCGAAGATTTAGGAATTGCCGAAAAAATTCAACTGCAATTAACAGATAATAGTAAGATTCTTTGTTTAGAAGAACCGGAAATTTTAAAAGGGGCATTTCAGGGTGTAGATATGGTTATTGGAATGCGTCTACATAGTTTAATTATGGCAGCTAGTGAAGGTTGTCGTTGTTTTGCATTGAGTTATGATCCCAAGATAAACCGTTTGATGGAAGATTTACAAATACCAGGATGGGATTTAGAAAATATACCCGATGATGTAGATTTAATTAGTAAAACTTGGTTTGATTTTTATCAAAATGGTAATGCTTTGTCATCTGATAAAATACAATCTTTGGTAAATGGGGCATTTTTGCATCGGGATTTATTAAAGGATGCTTTAAAGTAAATTTTCTTAAATAGCATAACCAAATCATACCAAGTTCATTTATTATTGAGATACGAGTTGATATATATAACCAGAGATGATTATGACAGCGATCACCGTCAACTTAAATCCTATTATCCAACTCACAGACCATCAATTTTATCAATTGTGTCGAGAAAATCCTGAAGTTAAATTTGAAAGAAATGCAAAAGGAGAAATCCAGATTATGTCACCCACAGGAGGAGGAACAGGAAAACGTAATGTTGAAATTTCGGCAGATTTTGTTTTTTGGAATCGTCAAAATAAATTAGGAGTTTGTTTTGATTCTTCCACCTGTTTTAAACTTCCCAATGGTGCAAACCGTTCTCCTGATGTTGCTTGGATAAAAAAAGAAAGATGGGATGCACTCACACCCGAAGAACAGGAAAAGTTTCCACCAATCGCACCCGATTTTGTATTAGAGTTAATGTCACCCAGTGATAGTTTAGAAGAAACTCAGGAAAAAATGCAGGAATATATAAATAATGGAGTAAGATTAGGTTGGTTGATTAATCGTAAAATGCGTCAAGTGGAAATTTATCGTCTTGGTAAACCAGTGGAAGTATTAGAATTTCCTCAAGAATTATCAGGTGAAGATGTTTTACCGGGTTTTGTTTTGAATTTGCAAATAGTTTGGGGATAAACTAGGTAACAGATGCTAGAGAAGAAAGCAGGGTAACACAAAACCCCAACCCCCATGACAATTATTAATGATATAATGACTTCTATTGTTAACTTAAATTTAATAGAAATTTTCGGATGGGATTTAACAAGAGGTGTAAATACCTGAGTCGGCATTTATTCAACTTTTTTGTACCGCATTTTTTCGACACAAATGAATATAGCTATCCACAATTTTTCAGGTGAGCAATGCCCACCTTACTAAAAACACTAAAAATTTTGCCAATTAAATAGAAATGCTCATGCCATGCTCAATACAAAGGTAACACATCAAACATTACAGCAGATTGCAGATCCATTAGGTACAGAATCTAAATTGAAACCTATACACTAAGCTAGTTTTACTCCTGACTCCTGACTCCTGCTGTATGTTACTACTGACAGGAAATTAAGATAAACTAACAATTCCTGACCATTGAACCTTTTTCTCCTTTTCTCGACGATAAGAAAAGAAGTGTTCAGAAGATTGATAGGTACAGTAAGGAGCGATCGCAATTTGTTCTCCACTAAATCCCAACTGCTCTAACTGCAAAGCATTAACACGACGCACATCTAAACGCACCTTTCCCGGTTCTGCATCCGGTAATAAAGGTGAATCAGGTAAATCGTGTAAAGCAGCAACTATTTTTTCTGGTTCACTATGTGGTATAATAGCTTTTCCAATTTCCGCCGCCACTGCCACGGAAACTTGGTAAACTTCACCGGCGATCGCAGGACCCATAGCAATGCGTAAATCTTCTAATTTGCTACCTTGAGATTGCATCTTTTTAATGGCTTGGGGAACAATCTGCGCTGCTGTACCCCGCCAACCCGCGTGTAAAGCCGCTACCTGTCCGATTTTGACATCCCCAATCAGCACCGGTGTACAATCAGCAGAAGCCACCCAAACAGCCTGTAAAGGTTTTTCACTGATTAAACCATCTGCTAACGCCAACTCATCATCATTATTGTTTAAATGTTCATCTACCTCTTGGGGAGTCAAAACAGTATTACCGTGAACTTGTTTTAAACGATAAGCAGCAGCTTCTGGTTGCAGTACCTTTGTTAACTCCTGCGGTAGACGTGGCCAAAACTGCTGGGTAAAAAAACCATGAGGCCAAGGTGTCAAAAGATTACAAGTCAGGTAAGGTAGACCTTCCCAATTGTGCCAGTGCCAAGTGTGCATTTTCAACCAAACCCAAACAAAAAATACAAAACCGCCAATCAATGCTAACTTGATCAACGGGATTTAGGGGAATAACTGTGGAATTTGAGCAGCAAATTTTAGAAAATTTCTTGCACTTAGGGCGTAAGCAACCTTATGTACCATTTTCTCTACACATTTTTGACAGTCTCCCGTCAACTAATCAAATGGTATGGGAATTAATCGCCCAAGGAGCAAAACCAGGAAGCGTAGTTATTGCTACCCAACAAACAGCAGGTAGGGGACAATGGGGAAGACAATGGTTATCTCCTACAGGTGGTTTATACCTTTCAGTGGCGATCGCTCCTCAACTAGAAGTCACCAATAGTTATCAACTCACCCTAGCTACTGCTTGGGGCATTGCTTCACACTTACGAAAGTGTGGCATAACAGTAGGAATAAAATGGCCGAATGATTTAGTATTAGATAGTCGTAAACTAGGCGGCATTTTAACAGAAACCAGGGTTTATCAAGGGCATATTACCCAAGCAGTGATTGGTGTAGGTATAAACTGGGCTAACCCAGTACCAGAAACTGGCATCAACTTAAAATCCTGGCAAACTACCCAAAATTATCAAGCTATTTCTGGACTAGAAATGCTCACGGCTACCATTCTACTAGGAATAGAATCCGGTCTAGAGTGTCTAAACAACGAAGGAATAAGCATACTACTGTCTCGTTATCTGCATTTACTGACAAATATGGGTGATCAGGTGTATGTGAATAATCTTTTAGGCACTGTTGTTGGAGTGACACCCGAAGGAAATCTTCGCTTACAAATGGCTGAATATAATAGGACAGAACTGATAAAAGCAGAAATTTCTGTAGAACCCGGTACAATCAGTTTGGGTTACGCTAAATCTTCGGTTTAATTTCTGTTTAATTTCTGTTTAACTTTTTAAGCACATCATCTTCTTTAAACTTATTACACACAACTGAGAGAAAAAATGACGCAGCCCCATAAATCTGCCCATGACCGCTGGAATAATAAGCGAACTCAAAGTTTAACAACAAAACGCTTTGCTTCTACATTACCAGCCCAAGCCCTGACTTGGTTGAGTAGTGTTAGCCTGTTAAGTGGTGGCTTCGTAATTGCTCAAACTGAATCATCAGTAGATCACATTGTTCCCACTATTGAAAGTTCCCAAGCAACCGTAACAGAGACAGCAAAAAAAGAAACTGCTACCCCAGAAGCAGTAAAATCCCAACCTGATTTTGCTGAACGCAGAGCTAGACTGAAAAAGAAACTCAATAATAAAGAAGTTTCCCAAACAGCAGAACCGGTGAGACAGTCTCAACCAAAAGCAGAAAATTCTCAACCTGTTGTCATCATTCAAACTTCTCAACCGAAAGCGGAAACGTCACAGGTAAAAAAACCAGAGACTTCTGTTAACTCAGCACCTGAAAAACCCGCAGAAGTAGCTAAACCAGCAAACAATAATGCTAAGGATACTGGCAGCGCCACAGCGAGGAAAACCAAAGATTACAATAACACCCAGATTGACCCCACCGAATACAATGGGACTGCAACTAGCAACTATGAACCACCCAGTTCTGTAGTTGTTACAGAAAGGTCTAGCGGTTGTGAAGCGGTTTTTTCTAAAAGAGAAATTGCTGCTGGTGCTTGTGGTAAAAAAGCCACTGATACCCCTACTGTAGCTGATGCACCCAAAAAATCAGCACCTACTTGGATCAAAAAAAGTGAAACCGCTAGTTTAGAAAAAACGCCAAAAACACCGCAAGTAGCCACTAAATCTAACTCAGAACCAGTAGCTGCTCAGTCTAACTCAGAACCCCAGAGTGTAGTGAAAACGGTTGCTGGTGCTGTTAATAATAATCAGAGTTGGCGTAATGCCCAAACAAATACTAGCAGTTCTACAAAAACCGCTTCTCGTCCAAATCGGTTTATTCCTCAACCCAGCGAGTTTTCCCCGACTACAACCGTTAGTGCTACACCCATCGCCCCCAGCTTTGGCAGTTTACCCGCGCCAATGGCTGAGGATAATATAGCACCACGTCCGAGTAATGTATCTTATGATTTTGCCCTGGCAGCGGTTTTACCACAAGTTCCTTACAGTAGCGCCTTTGCTTACCGTGGTGGTAGTTCAGGAGTAACTTTTCCCTTATCTTTTGCTGCGCCAGTAACTTCTTTATTTGGTTGGCGGATACATCCTATCACTGGCGATCGCCGTTTCCACGCAGGTACAGATATAGGAGCGCCCACAGGTACACCAATTTTAGCAGCAGCCAGAGGTCAAGTAGAAACCGCTGACTGGATTGGTGGTTACGGTTTAACCGTGATTATTAATCACAGTTCTGCCCAACAAACTCTCTACGCTCATATGTCAGACATCTTAGTTCGTCCTGGTCAGTGGGTAGAACCAGGAATGGTGATCGGTCGTGTGGGTAGCACTGGTAACTCTACTGGTCCTCACCTACACTTTGAAGTCCGCCACCTCACACCCAACGGTTGGGTTGCTGTTGACCCCGGTGTGAAGTTACAAGCAGGACTGAATAACTTGGTGTACAACAACAGAACAGCACAGGCAAGGTAGGTGACAGGTGCTACGCCACGGTGACAGGTGACAGTGAAGAGAGCAGGGGAGCAGGGAGCTTTCTAGCAGGGGGAGAATATTAACTTTTGCCTCTTGCCTTTTGCCTGTTGCCTTCTGTTCCCTGTTCCCTGTTCCCTGTTCCCTATTCCCTATTCCCTATTCCCTATTCCCTATAAATACCCGTGTTCTATTAAGAATGCGGGTGTAATGTCCTCTTGATGTGGTGTTTTGCCTGGGGAAATGAATTTTTCCACGTATTTACCCAGGATATCGGCTTCTAAGTTTACCCAACTACCAGAACTTAAACAACTCAGGTTTGTTTCCGAGTAGGTAAGGGGAATGACTGCGACGGTAAACTGGGAGTTTTCGGGTTGATAGGTGGCTACGGTGAGACTGATACCGTTGATGGCGATGCTACCTTTGGGGACGATATAGCGAGCGATCGCCTCCGGTGCTACAAAGGTCATTTCCCAGGAGGTTGCTGTCTGTTCTGCTGAAATTAATTCTCCCATCCCGTCTACATGACCCATGACAAAATGACCTCCTACCTTACCCCCCACTCGCAGCGACGTTTCTAGGTTGACATATCCGGCTTGGGTTTCTTCTCTCCCTAAAGTGGTACGGCGCAGGGTTTCTGGTGAAGCAGTGGCAATAAAACCGTCTTTTAAAATTTCTTCCACTGTGAGACATACGCCATCTACTGCTACACTATCGCCATAAGTTAAATCGTGCATAATGGCATCCGAGTGGCTGACAAAAGTAATCTGCCACAAATTGTTAGATAAGGGTTTAATGTTACCTAATCCTTGAATTAATCCTGTAAACATGATTTTTCTACCAAATTAACTCTATTTACAAGTTTGCTAAGAATTGGTAATTGGTAATTGGTAATTGGTAATTGGTAATGGGTAATTGGGAAAAATATGATTAATTACCCAATCACCAGTCCCCAATCACCAGTCCCCAATCACCTATTGCTTAATTTTGGCTGAAATTAACTGATAATTCCGCACAAAAAGGTAAAACATTTAAAGACAATTTCTGAAGTTTTTTTTTGATTGCTGAACAGTCACACATTAACATCAATCTCAAGGCATACTTGGGTAAGACGATTATGATTTGAGGAGAGCATTTTGACGTACTCTGGTGTTTACTACAAGTTCGGAGTCATCGGGTGGAGATTTATATTCCGATAAAGCCTTATATACTGCCACATATCGGACAATAATTGCTCGTATTTGGCTATAAATCGCTTCCCAAAGGATAAGCGTTTAAGCCGAAAGAGAGATAACTGCTCTCATATTGCCAATAAAATCAGGAGTAAAGTCCAGATTATCTGGGTTTTATGTAGCAGTTTAATAGAAGCGATTATAAAGAAGAAAAGCCCTATGTTTACTTCTGTCTTAGAAAAACCCAATCAAGGGTATTTTTTGCCACATAGCACTCAAGCAATACAAGGATTTTAGAGGGTTGGCCAATGATTGAAATGAGAGTCGCTGGTATAGCTTTAGATGCCATAACCCGTAGTCCGATTGTACTCCTGAAAGATAGTTCAGATCGTCGGGCTTTACCAATTTATATCGGTCAGGATCAAGCTAGGGCGATTATGGGTGCTATGGAGCATCAAAAACCCCCTAGACCTTTAACTCATGACTTGATGGTGAATGTTTTGGAAGCATGGAATATGACCTTAGAAAAGGTGATAATTCATTCTTTGCAAAAGGATACATTCTACGCTGCTTTAATTGTGCAGCAAGGAGAGGTAAAAAAAGAAATAGATTCTCGTCCTAGTGATGCGATCGCCATTGCTTTAAGGACAAATGCACCGATTTGGGTAATGGAAGAAGTGGTAGCAGATGCTTCTATTCCCGTTGATCGTGATGCTGATGAAGCTGAACAACAAGCTTTCCGGGAGTTCGTTTCTAATCTTCGTCCTGAAGATTTAATCAAGCGATTCGGTAATAGTGATGGTTAAATAGGGTACTGGGGACTGGTGACTGGGGAGAAAAATTTTAGATTTTAGATTTTAGATTTTAGATTGGAATTGACAAAAACAATCCAAAATCCAAAATCCAAAATTGAATCACCAATCACCAATCACCAATCACCAATCACCCATTATGCAATATCGCCGTTTTGGTAAAACAAATTTAAAATTATCGGTGTTTTCTTTGGGGACAATGCGTTATTTAAATAGCGTAGAAACTGCCCATAAAACCATTGAAAAAGCTTTATCTTTAGGTATTAATCACATAGAAACCGCTAGGGGTTATGGTAAAAGCGAAGAATATTTAGGAACAGCAATAAAAAGCGGATTATCAGTACCACGAAATCAATTATATATCACTACGAAAATTCCTCCCTATGCTGATACTGACACCATGAGGCGCTGTATTGATGAATCTTTACAACGTTTAAATATAGATTATTTAGATTGTTTGGGTATTCATGGTTTAAATACTAGGCAACATTTAGAATGGGTAGAAGCTAAAAACGGCTGTATGCAAGCTGTTCATGAAGCTGTAAATGATGGCAGAGTTAAACATATTGGTTTTTCTACTCATGGTGCTTTAGAAATTATTTTGGCAGCAATTAATACAGATTTATTTGAATTTGTGAATTTGCATTATTATTATTTTTTCCAACGTAATAATTTAGCGATTGAAGCAGCAACAGAAAAAGATATGGGTGTATTTATTATTTCTCCTGCTGATAAAGGAGGAAGACTTTACACACCACCAGATAAATTAAAAGAACTGTGTCAACCATTTACACCTTTAGAATTAAATTATCGGTTTTTATTGAGTGATTCAAGAATTACAACTTTAAGCGTCGGTGCTGCAACTCCAGAAGAATTAATTGCACCTTTGGCAGTTTCTCATAATATTAATGAGTTAACAACGGAAGAGATAAAAGTTTTTAAAAACCTAGAAAATCATAAAAATCAAACTTTAGCAACTGATAAATGTAGTCAATGTTATGCTTGTTTACCTTGTCCTGAAAATATCAATATTCCTGAAGTTTTAAGATTAAGAAATTTAGCATTTGCTTATGATATGATTGATTATGGAAAATATCGTTATGCAATGTTTGAAAATGCGGGTCATTGGTTTCCCGGAATGAAAGGAAATCGGTGTACAGAATGCGGTAATTGTTTACCGAAATGTCCTGAAAATTTAGATATTCCTGCTTTATTAAAGGATACCCATGAAAGATTAAATGGGAAAGCGGGAAGGAGGTTGTGGGGTTAGATATTTTGTCTGAATCAGGATGTCCAGAATTTGAGGATTTACAGGATTAAAACATTAAATATTTTTTGTCTGAATCAGGATATCCAGGATTTGAGGATTTACAGGATTAAAACATTTAAGATATTTAATATATTTGTCTGAATCAGGATGTCCAGGATTAAAACATTTAAGATATTTAATATATTTGTCTGAATCAGGATGTCCAGGATTTGAGGATTTACAGGATTAAAACATTAAATATTTTTTGTCTGAATCAGGATGTCCAGGATTTGAGGATTTACAGGATTAAAACATTAAATAAATATTTTTTGTCAGAATCAGGATGTCCAGGATTTAAGGATGTACAAGATGGAGATATTTAATATTTTCAGAATATGATTATATTACTTTCGATATAAAGCTTTTGAATGTTTTTTTATAAATACTATATTATTACAATATCCAAATCATCATCAAAACATCCAAATAAAAATCCTGAAAATCCTTTAATCCTGGATATCCTGATTCAGACAAATAAAATCTCCAAATCATCATCAAAACATCCAAATAAAAATCCTGAAAATCCTTTAATCCTGGATATCCTGATTCAGACAAGAAAAATCTCCAAATCATCATCAAAAACATCCAAATGAAAATCCTGAAATCCTGGATATCCTGATTCAGACAAAAACCTCATTTAATCAATAGGAAACCCAGGAATAATTTGATCAACTTCTCCCATAATACGTAAAGTTTCAGTTAACGCAACCACGATTTTTTGATAATGGTTAATTTCCTCATCTGATAATTTGCGTTTAGCATTTTTTCTGTCCTTTAACCATTTATCTAAAACTTGATATCCACCAATCTTAAATTCCCAAATATGTTGAGGAATATCTGTAAAATAATTCTGTTTATTAATATATACCCTTTGTAATTCTGAATTATATGTAACTTCAGTAATTTGATTATCTCCTATTTCCTGATATGTTGTAATTAAGTTTTCAAGTCTCTCAGATTTCATTAAATGTAAATTAACTAATGCTTCTCCTTTAGTTACTAAATCATTAAATAAATTTTGATTACTTGTTAAAGGAAGACGAGGAAAATCTATTTTGAGAAACTCTGCGTATCTACTGCGATAAGTAGGACTATGAAAAATAGCGTAAGCATAGTAAAATATTTGTTCTGGTGTGGGTATTTTACCGAGTTTATTTTTAATTGCTGCTAAAAATTGAGGAGATAAGTTAAGAGTTCTTTCTATAAAAAGATTTGTTTGAGCATTATCTGTATTTGGGTATGTATACAGGAGAAATAAATAATTAGTTTCTCTAGTTTTATTAGAAATAGCGCAACATTCTATAATTTGATCAGAAACACTCACTAAACTCCATTCTCCCGATTGAGACTGTTGACGACAGAAAATTAAACCAATATTATTTAATTTATCTACATTCTGCATAATTTCATTTCTAGTTAACTCTACCACATCCTGATGATGATAGTAAAACCTTGTATCAAAGGGACGATAGAAACAAGTAGTAAAATAATTCATCCAATCTGGATTACTAGATAATAATTTTCTTTTGATACTAATTTTCCAATCACGAGTATCTCGCAAATCATAAATATTAACTAATTTATCATCTGTTATATCTAAATTTCTAAAATCTTCTATTCTTTTGCGTAATTCTTGTAAATCAAAATCTATAACAAAATGATCTCGATGAGTTTTCACACCTGTTGAATTTACGGGAAAAATATCTGTAACACTCCACCCTTGATTATATTCTGTAGCTAAATCAAAATTTTTCGGTGCAAAAAAGTAATTAGGTGCTGTAGGTTTCACCTCTATCCAATTAACATTATCTAAACTTGTAGATTCTAAAAAATTATATTTATCCTCCCGATATCCCCACAAATCATAATAAAAAACCTGCGCTAACTCCTTCACCCCATCTCTAGATTTATAAGCAGTATAAAAATAATCAAGTGCGCTTTTTTCACTGACAGCAATTAAAATCGCTACCCCTTGCTGAATATCAAAAACATTTTCATCAATACCACCATCTGGTGCAGTTTCTTTTAATAAAGAATTACCATGTAAATCCATAATATATAAAGTATCAAAATATTTTAATAACTCCTCTCTCATTCCTCGATGAATCAAACCATTAATATAAGAATGATTAGTAATAAAACCGATAATTCCATAACCTTGAGGAGTTTTTTGAATTTGATATTGTGCAAACCGAATAAATTTAATATAATCATCATCTAAAGGTTGAATATTTTTCTCACCTTCTAATCTCACCCTACCTTTATATAATTCTAAAAGTTCCCCAATATGGGTTAATTCTGTAACTGTTTTCCCAGCTTTACCATTTTTCAAAACTCTATTCCACACCAAACCCGTATATTCCACATCTGCTAAATATTTCTCATCTTGATTTAAAATTCTCTTGCGTTTACTCGCATTTTGTGAACTCACAGAATAAGGAGGATTACCCAATACTACCATAATGGGAATTTCTGTTTTCACATTTGCAGCTTGACTAGATTCTTCTGCGATAATTTGAGTAATACCAGGAATTAAATCACCTTGTTTGATCCCTTCTTCCAAAGCATTAGTTAAATAGATTTTTAACCTTTCATCCGGTGCAAACTCATATTTAAAATCTGCTAATAATAAACCTAATTTTAAATGTGCTATTGTATAAGCAGTCATTAATAATTCAAATCCAAATAAACGATTTAAAACTTCTGCATCTTTTAACCAAAGATTCCATCTATCAACACCATATTTAGCAACATTATCACGCATTTGTTTAATGACTGCATATAAAAATGTCCCTGTTCCCGTTGCAGGATCAAGAATTGTTACTCGTCTATTACCTAACCCGTATTCTAAATCAAAAATATTTCTATCAATTAAAATATCATTAACTGCACGCACAATAAAATTAACTACAGGTTCAGGAGTATAATAAACACCGCGACTTTTTCTTAATGATGCTTGATAAGCTGCTAAAAATGTTTCATAAAAATGCAAAACTGGATCTTCTGTTCGCGTTTCTCGACCAAAATTTTCTAAAATATTGGTCATATCTATTGTGTTAAATAATTCTATTAAATTTTCAATTGATTTGTGAATTTTACTAACACTATTAGCACCATTAGCATTAATTACTATATCGAAAAATCCTTTTAAAAAAGGTATTTTTTCAGTAATATAAATACTAGCATTGGTGCGGTTAAAAACAAAATTTCCTGGGTTTTGTGCATGATTTATCTTTGCAGTAAATAAACCATAAGCAATAGTTTGGGCGTACATATCCGCAAAACTAGCGTTATCTATATCTAAAAGTAGTAATTTTTTAAAAGTTTCTTTTAATTCCTTTAATTCATCAGTTGTTGTTTCAATAATCAAAGATGATTCAATAGCATTTCTGATAGTTTTAGTATAAGTTGCCATTGCTTTAGCTAAATCATAATAGTTATTAATATCTTTAGCTTTTTGATTAATAAATGCTTGTAATAATTCCGTAATCGGTTGTAAATCATCAACCAAAGAAATTTCATTGTCTTTGATATTAGCTAATTTAGCTATTTTTTCACATTCACCATCTACATACCAACGAAAATCCAGATAATTTGTTAATATAAAATTATAACCAATATTAGATTCCAAATAACGTTTAATTTGTTCAGATTTATCTAACTTACTAATATCAACATTAACATCCTTAGCCTCAATATATCCCACAACCCGATCATTTTTTCTAATAGTCAGATCAGGAATACCAGCTTGATTACCTTTTTCTTCAACTATGACATTAACATCAATAATTAAACCCTCAATCAAACGTTCTAAACTAGAGTAATGACTACGTTCACCACCATGTTTAATCTTTTCTTGTAAATCTTGAATATAATTATTAAAATCTGACATAATCTGATTAACTAAATAAGTGGATATAGATCCCAGACTTCGTAAAGAAGTCGAGGATCTGGACATAAAGATATTTTTATAACATTTTTTTCAATCTTGATAAAATCTTATTAAAAAATAACAATTCCTCTCTCTGCGTTCTCTGCGTCTCTGCGTGAGAAAAAAAACTGTCCCCAAGTCAAGGATTTATGTAACAAAACCTAATTACTTAATGGGGGAGGAAAACGGATATCTGAATTAAATTGGTTAATCATAGAACTTTGATAAATTGGTAAAACACATTCTAAATTTTCATGGGGACGAGGAATAATGTGATGGGAAAGTATCTCACCACCATTGACTTTTACAACAGATTCTAATCCTTGAGTGACTGCCATTTTCACTTCAGCCACATCACCACGAATTAAAATTGTAATTCTGCCTAAATCTGTATTTTCATAACCTACAAATGTGATTCTAGCAGCTTTACACATTGCGTCTGCTGCTTCCACTGCTGTGGGAACACCATATACTTCTATCATGCCTAATGCTAATGTCAATGTTGTTTTCCTCCTATTGTTAGCTCAAATTTTGTTAGCTCAAATTGGCGTAAACCATTAATAAAACCTCAATTCCCAAAGAATTTTCACACTGTCACCTGTCACCTGTTCCCTGTCACATACTATAGTTTTCTGGAATACCTACAGGTGATAAACCAGCGATCGCTCTTAAATTTTGACAACGAATTAATTCATTAAAATCTAAACCAGAACGCCCTTCAATTTTTGCTACTGTTTCAATAGCAGTTAACAAATGTTGGGCAGCTTCTGCTTCTGAATAACCCCGTCTTTGGGCGATCAAAACGGCTGTTTTATCGGCTTTTAATTGTGATGCTTGGGATTGATTCATGCGCCAGATTCGCACCCCAGCTAAAGCACTTAATCCCCCAGATATAATTACACCTACCACATCAGACTGAGCAACTTCCACTACTCCACCTAATAACCCTGCTAAAAATACTCCTTGATAAATGTCTGGTTGTATCCACTTCACCCCTGTTAACCAACTTACCTGATGTAACAGTAGTAAATCTCGCTGTGGTTTTGTCAAGCGTCGCCAAAGATCAAAATTAATATATATTGGTCTATCCTGACTCCAGGGTAAGGGAAAAGCGGCATCTATGACCTTGTTTTGCTCTGGTTTACTGACGATTTTCGTCATCATCCGCCCAGAAGCTGGCATGACATCTAACAAACGGCGAATTTCAATATTTGGCTCTATCATTTTCATTATTAGAGATAATATTATTATGTATATTAATTTACTACTAAAACTTTACTGAAAATATTTATATGGACGCTTTTGCTCCCACACCACCAGAATGGACAGATCAAGCAGTTCACGCTTATGAATTTTGCTGTCCCAAATGTCACTCTAGCAGTAGAGAAGCGGTACAAGTTTGGTTAAATCGGCGATCGCCTGTGACAACAACAGAAAATCGTCGCAAATGGCAAGAATTTTACCTTTGTCATTGTGGTTGTGCTTGGTGGGCTTGGAGTAGCGATCGCAAACCTCCCAGCAAACTCATCTAGATTTTGAATCCCGCATCAGCGGGATATGCTCCCTATTCTCAAGTTTCGCGCCATCTCCGTTAGGAGATCCCGCAGGGGTAGACACAAAGGAGCAAAGACGCAAAGTCTTTATTTTTCACCTAACTTCTGACTCCTGACTCAAGAGGGCAACCACAGGGGGTTGCCCCTACTTCTTCTACATAAGCTTTAACTTGCAAATCAATACCAGTAATTGCAGTACCAACTACAACTGCATCAGCACCTACTAAATTCAATGCTTTTTTTGCCTCATTTGGGGAAGAAATACCACCTTCACAAATAACAAAGGTATCTAATTTTTCTACTATCTGTGTCAGAAGTTCCCAACCAGGAGGGGTAAAATTTTTAGTTTCCGCAGTGTAACCAAATAAAGTAGTACCAACAATATCAGCACCTGCGTCAACAGCTAATTTTGCAGAAGCAAATGTATCCACATCTGCCATGACTGGTTTACCTAATTCTTGATGAATACGGGTAATAATATCAATTAATTTTTCATCACCAGGACGTTTTCTGATAGTGGCATCTATAGCAATAATATCAGCACCAGCTTCAGCCACTGCTACAGCATGATGAAACTGGGGGGTAATATATACATCAGAACCTGCTATTACTTGTTTCCATAGCCCAATAATTGGTACATTGACTTTTTCCCGCACAGCTTTAATATGATTGGGTGTGTCAATTCTCACAGCTACAGCACCATTATTAACTGCTGCTTGTGCCATTGCAGCAATAACATAAGGATCATGTAATGGTGAGTCTACAGGTGCTTGACAGGAAACAATTAAACCTTTTTCTAAATTAATCATGTTTGATGTTGAGGTAATTGGTAATTGGTAATTGGTAATTGGTAATTGGAGTTTTTTGAATTACAAATTATCAATTATCAATTATCAATTATTTTAGTTGTTTTGGTATCCAAACAGTAAAAATTGAACCCATACCTACAGTTGATTCTACTTCAATTCGACCCCGATGAAGTTCTACCAGTTGTTTAGTTAAAGCTAAACCAACTCCTGTACCTTCATAGCGACGACGATAGGGAGTATCAAGTTGTTGAAATTTCTCAAAGAGTAATGGTAATTTTTCTTCTGGTATACCAATTCCAGTATCTTCTACTTGAAATACAGCGGTGTTGTCTTCCACCCATAGACGCAAAGTAACACTACCACCTTCTGGGGTGAACTTAATAGCATTAGTTAATAAATTCCAAAGAATTTGTTCTATTCTTCCAGAATCAGCTTGAAAAATATCGCTGGTAGAATTAATTTGTAAATCAAGTTTCAAAGTAACTTTTTTACTGGCTGCTTTTTCTAATAAAGAGTCTAATATCTTTTCTGCTGACTTCACTAAAGAAAATTCAGCAATATTTAATACTGTTTTCCCCGCCTCAATCTGAGATAAATCGAGGATATCATTAATCATTTCTAATAAATGTTCTCCACTGTCATGGATAGTTTGTAAATAATCCCGTTGTCTTTGACTCAACTCACCCAAAGGCCAGCGCAATAATGTAGAAGACATCCCAATAACATAAGTTAAAGGTGTGAGTAATTCATGACTAACAGTAGCGAGAAATTCACTTCTTAAACGGCTGGCTGCTTCTGCTGCTAAAAGTGCTTCTCGCAGTGCCATTGTTCGTTCAATTACTCGTTGTTCTAAAGTTTGTTTTTCTTGAGTCAAAGTGCGTGTAGCTTCTCGCAAAGAACCCATTAATTCAGATTGATGAATAGCTATAGCTAACTGTTCTGCAACTGATGACAACAAGCTTTTTTCACTTTCACTCCAATGACGAGGAGTATGACATTGATGAGCAATTAATAAACCCCAAAGTTTATCTTCAAAAATAATCGGTGCTGCCAACTTTGCCCTAATTTTATTCTTCCTTAAAAAATTCAATAAACAATCTTCTAGGGAATAGGTTTTTTCTACATCATCTACTGCTAAAGTAAAACCTTGGTGATATTTTTCCCAAGATCCAGAATTTCGATTTAGACAGTTTTCTTCTTGCAAATTCAAAACAGAGGTAATAGAATCTTGTCCTAGAGATTCATATACTACACAACCCCCATACTGTTGACGGTCTTGTTCTGTAAGTTTAGAGTTGATTACAGTAGGTGCTAAATATTGACAGTTAAGAGATGTGTTTTGCGTATTAGCTGGAGATGACAAAAATTTATAGATGACTAATCTATCTAATTCCAAAAACTCACGTACTTGAGTAATTGCCGTGTCCATAATTACAGGCAAATCTAGACTTTTACGGATTTGCGTTGTTACCTGATTTAACAGCCGTTCTTGGGCAATTTGTTTTGTGAGAGCATCTTCTACAGGTTTACAACTAAAACCTTCCGTGAGAAGTGAAATAGTAGATGTTTGTGCGTCCTTGTTAACCAGTGGGAGAAGATATTCCAATAATAATAAAGTAAATTTACTTTGCAGCGTTGCATCATTAGGAGCAAGAACTTGTTGATATTGTGTGATGTTTTTGTAAGTGTAAGAATGAGACTCAAATAAATTTCTTAAATTAGAGACAAAAGCAGCGATCGCTTGGGAATTAAATGTCAAACTAGCATTTAAGGAATCTAAGGTAACATCTTCCTTCTGTGCTACCCTACTTCCCTCCTCCCCTGCTTCTATGTTGCCTAACAACAGCGCACTAAATCGCTCAGAAACTATAAGCGTAAACCGTTGTTGTTGCCACTCAACAGGAATGAGAATCCGCGCCAGCACAGCTTCTGTAAGTACCAAAGCAGCACTGCCTATTGCTTGAGCCATCTGGTGCAACAACTCACCAAGCCGATTAAATATACTTAAAGGCAAGGTTCGAGAAAAGCTCAAATCGGGAGAACTAAGCATTTTCAAAATTCTAATGAGATGGGCTGAATACCTAAGTAGGGTAATGGGGAATGGGTAACGGGTAATGGGTAATGGGGTTATTTACCACCCCATCTCACCATCTTCCCATCTCCCTATCTTCCCATCGTCGTAGCCTGTTCGTAGGACTTGCAGGATTTTTCCTGGTTTTTTGTGATTGTGTACTAATCAACAGTTTAAGGTACTAATAGAAAATTATGCATCGTATAAGTGCCACACCAGGCGGATGGAATCAGTCAGACGGTTTAGTTTTTCTAGAACAAACCCCAGCCCCTTTCGTTTTGATTACTGCTGCTGACACCGACATTCAAACTTTAGCAGCAACAGTACCAAAATTACCTGCTGAATTTCCTCAAATGAGAGTTGCCAACCTGCTGCAACTACAGCAACAAATCAGCATTGATACTTATGGTGAACAAGTTTTAGAACTTGCTCAAGTAATTGTTTTGCGCCTTTTAGGAGGAAGTTCCTATTGGGCGTATGGTTTGGAAGTGGTGCAGGAAATTGCCGCAAGTAATGGCATAACTTTAATTGTAATGCCTGGAGACGACGCTCTTGATCCAGATTTAATATCAAAATCAACTATTTCAACTGAACTTGTTAACCAAGTATGGCAGTATTTCCGGGAAGGTGGTATAGAAAATTTCCTCAATGCTCTACTTTTTATCGCTGATATTTCCCTATTAACCACATTCAACCCCCCACCACCACAACCTGTTCCCCGTGTGGGAATGTATAAAGGCAAGTTTTCTTCTACTTCTTTTACACTGTCACCTGTTACCTGTCACCTGTCACCTTCTAAAATAGGTATTTTATTCTACCGCGCCCATTATTTAGCGGGAAATACTAAGGTGATTGAGGCTTTATGTACTGCTTTGAGAGAAAAAAATTTACAACCAGTACCGATTTTTGTTTCTTCTTTACGTGAACCGGGTGTAACTGATGAGTTGATCAAATTTTTTCAACCTGAAGATTCTGAACCTATAAGTTTGTTATTAAACACTACCAGTTTTTCTCTAGCACGTTTAGAGACGGAAACACCGCAAATTGAACTGTGGGAAAAATTAGATGTGCCGGTGTTACAGGTGATTCTTTGCGCTAGTTCGGTGGAACAGTGGGAAGCACAGTTACAGGGTTTAACACCTCGTGATATGGCCATGAATGTGGCTTTACCAGAGGTAGACGGGCGGATTATTACTAGGGCAGTTTCTTTTAAAAGTTGGCAAACTCGCAATAATGACCTAGAAACTGATGTAGTGGTTTATGAACCAGTGAGCGATCGCATTGATTTTGTTGCCCAACTGGCTGCAAATTGGGTCCGATTACGCCATAAAATGCCCTCAGAACGTCATCTAGCTCTAATTTTAGCAAATTACCCCAACACTAATGGTAGGCTGGCTAATGGCGTAGGTTTGGATACTCCTGCTAGTTGTGTAGAAATCCTCAAGGCTTTAAAATCGGCTGGTTATGATGTGGGCGATATCCCCGCAGATGGTGATGAGTTAATTAAAATTTTAACTGCTGGTGTTACCAATGACCCAGAAGGAAAAGATTGGAAACCAGTCAACCAAAGTCTTTCTGTAGAAGAATACCAAAGGTATTTTTCCACATTACCCGCACCTGTACAAAAGGGAATAATTGAAAGATGGGGAGATGGGGAAATAAATAACCCAATCACCAATCACCAATTACCAATTACCAATCACCAATTTCCGATTTCTGGGATTCAATTTGGTAATGTTTTTGTAGGTATTCAACCATCAAGAGGTTATGAAAATGATCCGAGTTTAAATTATCATGCACCAGATTTAGAACCAACTCACAATTATTTAGCTTTTTATTATTGGGTGAGAGAAATTTTTGGCAGTGATGCGATCGTTCATGTTGGAAAACATGGCAATTTAGAATGGCTACCAGGTAAAAGTGTGGCTTTATCTAATACTTGTTATCCTGAAATAGCCTTTGGTCCCATGCCTCATTTATATCCTTTTATTGTTAATGATCCAGGTGAAGGTTCACAAGCTAAACGTCGTTCCCAAGCAGTAATCATTGACCATCTTACACCACCCATGACACGGGCGGAATTATATGGAGCATTACAACAGGTAGAAAATTTAATTGATGAATATTACGAAGCAGAAACATTAGATCCTTCTCGTTTACCCACATTACGCGATCGCATTCAAGAATTAGTCATCAAAGAAAATCTCTACAAAGATTTAGGTATCACCGACGAAAAAGACATTGTAAACTTTGAAAGTTTAATTTTAAACTCCTTAGATGGTTATTTGTGCGAACTCAAAGAAGCGCAAATTAGAGACGGTTTACACATTTTCGGACAAGTTCCCCAAGGTAGACAACTAAGAGATTTAATCATTGCGATCGCCCGTATTCCCAACCGTAATTCTATCGGAATCACCCGTGCGATCGCAGAAGATTGGGGTTTAGATTTCGATCCTTTAACAACAGAATACACCACCCCCTTCACCCCTCCTCAAAATCTCTCTGCGCCTCTGCGTCTCTGCGTGCCAATTAACTCCTGTCGTACCCACGGCGATGTTATTGAACTATTAGAAGAAGAAGCCGCTTTTTTAGTTGAAAAACTATTACAGGGAACAGGGAACAGGGAACAGGGAACAGTAAAGAAAGTCCTTAACTGGATAGAATCAAAACTTCTCCCAGCATTAAAAAACACAACCCAAGAAATTACCAACTTACTCAAAGGACTTGATGGTAAATACGTCCCCAGTGCTGCATCTGGCGCACCGACAAGAGGAAGGCCAGAAGTTCTCCCCACGGGTAAAAATTTCTATGCTGTAGATATTCGCGCTATTCCGACAGAAACCGCTTGGGATGTGGGCAGAAAAGCCGCAGAAAATCTCATTGAAACCTACACTCAAGAACATGGAGAATATCCCAAAACTCTGGGTTTATCAGTTTGGGGAACTTCTACCATGAGAACCGGAGGAGATGATATTGCGGAAGCTTTAGCTTTACTTGGTGTACAACCGGTTTGGGATGGTGCAGCTAGAAGAGTAGTAGATTTTGAAATTCTACCTTTATCAATTTTAGGTCGTCCCCGTGTTGATGTCACTTTGAGAATTTCGGGATTTTTCCGTGATGCTTTTCCTAATTTAATTGATCTATTTTCTCAAGCGGTGGAAGCAGTTGCCAGTTTAGATGAACCAGAAGAGGAAAACCCGTTAGTAGGTGCGGTGAAGCAAGATATTGATTTATGGACACAACAAGGTTTAAGTTTAGAAGATGCCAAAGAGCGATCGCTTTATCGGGTTTTTGGTTCTAAACCCGGTGCTTATGGTGCTGGACTTCAAGGTTTAATTTCTTCCCAAAACTGGCAAACTGATCAAGATTTAGCCCAAGCTTATATTAATTGGAGTTCCTACGCTTACAAGGGAACAGGGAACAGGGAACAGGGAACAGAAAATAATAATACTGTCACCTGTCACCTGTCACCTGTCACCTCTCAAGAAGTATTTGAACAACGTTTAAAACAAATGCAAGTTGTCCTACATAATCAAGATAATCGAGAACATGATTTACTTGATTCTGACGACTATTATCAATTTCAAGGTGGTTTAACTGCTGCGGTTCGTTCTCTCCAAGGAAAAAACCCCGAAACCTATTTTGGCGACAATGCCAATACATCTCAACCCAAAGTCCGTAAACTTAAAGAAGAAATTACCAGGGTTTATCGTTCCCGTGTGGTTAACCCCAAATGGATAGAAGGTGTAATGCGTCACGGTTACAAGGGCGCGTTTGAAATGGCAGCAACGGTAGATTTTTTATTTGCCTACGATGCCACCGCCCAATGTGTGGAAGATTTTATGTATCAAGGAATTGTAGATAATTATTTACAAGATCCCGTAGTTTGTGAATTTATTCACCACAAAAACCCTTGGGCTTTACGTGATATAGCTGAAAGGTTGTTAGAAGCCAACCAACGGGGTTTATGGCAAGATGTGAATTTAGAAACTTTGGAAAATTTAAGAAATCTAGTACATGAAGCAGAAGCAGCAATAGAGGAAAAATAAGGGTTTAGGGGTGTAGGGGTGAAATATTTACCTCCTGTCTCCTGCCTCCTGCCTTCTAATATGCCAAAAGCGGAAGCTTTTATACTTCCGCTTCGACAATGCAGAAAGATTCCCCCACTAATTTACCTGCCTCCGATCACCACAGATTATCAGATCATCTATCATCAAATTAGCGTAAGTATTCAGCAATCAGCTTTTTCAGATTTACATCAAAAATCACTTATTGATTCATCTGCTGATTAATCAAATATTCTGACTCCTGACACATTAGCTAAAGTGGCATTAATGCCCGTTGGCATTTGGGACAAACAGCATGAATAGTTAATTGACAATCTAATAAGTGATAACCTTCTTTTTGGGCTGTTTTTGCACCGATTTTCAAAATTGAATCGTTTTTGAACTCAATTGTAGTATTACAACGAACACAAATCAGATGGTGGTGGTGATGGGGGTAGGGTTGGTTAATTTCATAGTGTTTATGTCCTTCACCCAACTCTAGTTCCCGTAAAATTCCCATCCTGGACATTAACTTGAGGGTGCGATAGATGGTTGATAAACTGATACCCTCACCATCAGTTTCTAGACGATGATAAAGATCCTCGGCGCTTAAATGTTCACCTTGGGGAAGTTCTTGAAAAATATGTAAAATTGTTTCCCTTTGGGGAGTTAAACGCCAGCCTCGGTCGTTTAGTTCTGCCTTAAGTGAACCAGTTGTGTAGACAGTCATACTAAATTTTCTCAACAAAGCCTGTTAATTGAGAATATAACAAATGTTGGGAGCAATTTGCAACAATCCTAACTTATTGAGAATATTTGTTAGTTGTTATTGGGTAATTGGTAATGGGTAATTGGTAAGAAGAAACTCTTGCCTCTTGCCTTCTTACTGTTCCCTGTTCCCTGTTCCCTGTTCCCTCATCTAACTTAAAGATTCTAAATAGTCGCGGACGAGGTTACGGCGCTTGGGTTGGCGAAGTTTTTGTAAGGCTTTGGATTCTATTTGTCGTACTCTTTCTCGTGAGAGGTCTAAAGCGCGGCCTATTTCGGCTAATGAATAGGGATGCCCATCGGATAAACCAAACCGCATGAGAATCACTTCACGTTCACGGGTGGTTAAATCTGCTAATAAATGCTGCAAATCTTTATGTAAAGATTCTCGCATTAACATTTCTTCTGGGGTAATGCTATCAGTTTCTAATAAATCTCCTAACTCGGTGTCTTTGTCTTTTCCGACTTTGGTTTCTAGTGAAACAGAACGAGGAACTCGCAACAAAACTTCCCGCACTTGGGTAGGTGTCATGTCTAGTTCAAGTGCTAAATCTTCTAAAGTAGGTGTACGACCTTTTTCTTGAGCAATTTTCCGTTGTGCTTTTTTGATTTTGTTGAGTTTTTCAGTAATATGAACAGGAAGGCGAATTGTCCGGCTAGAAGTGGCGATCGCTCTGGTTATTCCTTGACGTATCCACCAATAAGCATAGGTACTAAAACGATAACCCTTTGTAGGATCAAATTTCTCTACTGCTCGTTCTAATCCTAAAGTACCTTCTTGTACTAAATCTAATAATTCCAAGCCACGATTTTGATACTTTTTGGCAACAGATACTACAAGGCGCAAGTTAGCCTTGATCATGTGTTCTTTGGCTTGAAGTCCTTGAGATTGAATTTCATCAAGTTCTTCTACTGTCAACTTGGCAATTTCCGCCCAGCGTTTTTTACCTTCTGATAAAGTGGGTTTAAGCTCGGATAATTCTATGCCAGCAGTTTTAGCCCATCTTTCTAATGAGGGGCGGTGTCCTAATTCAGATACTAAACGCTCCTGAACTTCTATTAACTTCAGATAAGGGGCAATTACAGCGTCACCTTGTTTTGCTGCGTTAGCAAGTACGATCCGCATCCGCAAATATCGCTGTACTTTTTGAGCTTCAGAAACTTCTTCATCCCTTCCTAATAAGCGTACCCGACCAATTTCTTGAAGGTATAAACGTACTAGGTCTGTACTACGACGATTGGTATTTGCAGCTAAGTTCTGAGGATCAACAGCAGCTATTTCTATATCTTGCAGATCATCTAACGACAAATCACCCTCATCAATATTGAGATCAGAGTCTAATGTTAGGTTAGACTTTTGGGAATCGTAGGCTGCATCTGTGTGAAAAGATGTTGCGGGCATAATGTCTTAATTGTGAAGGTACTAATAGATTACGGTCAGCTAAAATCGCTAAAATTACGGTTAGCTAATCAACTGTTGCTATTGTTCCCGTAATTCACGATGAAATAACACAATTGAATTTTGCAGTACAATTCTTTGCAGAAGGAAGATTGTACTAATTCTGTGGGGCTGTCTGAAAAGTAGGTGGCGAATATAATTCGCTAGTACACAACTCAACTTACTCTGCCCAAGCTACAACCAAAATTATTAATGGTATAAAATTAGATTCTTTAACGCACTTAGGGATACACTTTTACCGAATTTTTTTGGTGAATGTAGGTTTTTGATTGAACTCATAACCGTTTCTAGCTACAGCCAAGCTGGAAACACAGTAGCGGTATGTAGAGATGTTCTGGTGGAACTTCTCTAAGTCCGAACGTCTGTATAGTAGTCAAACCTTCTTGGTACATAGGGAAAGTAAATCAAAAGTACATCAATTGTTGACTTCATTGACCTGCTTTATGCGGTAATCACTGACTTAGTTAACTGAGATGTTCTAGGAATATTTACGGTTATTTTCATAACTAAGTACAAGTCTATCCCTAGTAATTTTGCTGTTGATAAACTACATAGTTATATTTACATGACGGGGGAAGTAGTTTCCTGACGATTTAACAATTTCTTTAGTGATTATTTGGTAATTAGCAGATGTGAGTTACGAAATAATGCTTATAGTGGAGCATGGTGCAAGCCATTAATTTATTGGTGATATTCTGGCTTAGTATCTCTTAACATGAGTTCATCTAATGCCTGTTTGGGTGTAATTTGAGTTTCCAGTAACCGATAAACCTGCTCAGTAATAGGCATAGTAATATTTTGCTGCTGGGATATTTGCATCAAAACTTGACAAGTGTTTACACCTTCAGCGGTTCCTGGTAAAGAGGCGAGAATTTCTGTCAGCGTTTTTCCACTGGCCAACTGATAGCCGACTTGATAATTGCGGCTTAAGGGGCTGTTGCAGGTGGCTAACAAATCTCCTAGACCGGATAAACCATAAAAAGTTTCCGTTTTTGCGCCCAAAACCTTACCAATACGAATGATTTCTGTCAAGCCGCGAGTTACTAAAGCTGCTTTGGCATTAGTTCCCAAATGCAAACCATCACAGACACCAGCGGCGATCGCCATCACGTTTTTGAGTGTACCACCTAGTTCCACACCTACCGGATCAGAGTTAGTATACACACGAAAACGTCCAGAAGAAAAGATTTGTTGCACGACTTGGGCAGCAGCGGTATTTTTGCTGGCTACTACGGTAGCAGCGGGTAAACCCTGGGAAATTTCTTGAGATAAATTTGGACCAGAAAGGACAACTACAGAATGATCAGGAAATTCGGTTTGCCAAATTTGGGAAGGTGTACGGGTTGTTTTCGCATCTAAACCTTTGGTAGCGGTGACAAATATTGTCTGTGGAGATACTTGACAAGATTTAACCAATAAAGCTACATCCTGTACACCTTTCATGGAAATAGCGGATAGGACTATTTCGGCATTTTTAACAACATCTTCTAAGGAAAGATCACCCTGGCGTGACCATAAACGCACCTCATGACCATTTACCCGCGCTAAATTTGCCAGGGTTGTACCCCAAGCACCTGCACCTAAAATAGCGATCGTTTTAGTCATTGGTAATTGGTTGGTAATTGGTAATTCAATGAAAGGATTTTGGATTTTGGATTGTTTGTGTCAATTCCAATCTAAAATCTAAAATCTAAAATTTTCTTCCCCAGTCCCCTATCTGGGATAGTGTTTCATTAATTCCCTGACTTGTTCAGCATGATAGGAGCTTCTTGTCAATGGGGAAGAAACAACTTGTAAAAATCCGATTTCTTCTCCATAAGCTTGCCAAGCTGCAAATTGTTCAGGAGTAATAAAATCAGTAACTTGCAGATGTTTTTGACTGGGTTGGAGATATTGCCCAATGGTCAAAATATCACATTTTACTGATCGTAAATCTTGCATGACTTGGCGAACTTCGGCATCTGTTTCACCTAAGCCGACCATGATACCAGATTTGGTGTAGGTGCTAGGGCAAATTTGGTGAGTACGTTCTAACAGAACCATCGTTCTCTGATAGTCACCTTGGGGACGTACTCGACGATACAAACGTGGGACGGTTTCCGTATTATGGTTTGTGACTTCTGGTTTAGCCTGGAGTATGATTTCTAGTGCATCCCAGTTTCCGCATAAATCAGGAATTAGCACTTCAATGGTTGTTTTTGGGGATACTTCACGAACTGCGTTAATACACTTAACAAACTGGGATGCGCCACCATCTGCTAAATCATCTCTATTGACGGAAGTAATCACGACGTGATTTAGTTGCATTCTGCGGACAGCTTCCGCGAGTCTTGCGGGTTCGGTGGGATCTAAGGGTTTGGGTTTTTTCTCAAAGTCAATATCACAGTAAGGACAAGCTCTGGTACAGGCTGGACCCATAATTAAAAATGTAGCAGTTCCAGCGTTGAAACATTCGCCAATGTTGGGACAGGATGCTTCTTCACAAACTGTATTCAGGGCTAAATCCCGTAAAATTTCTTTAACGTTACCAACGCGCTCCCACTGCGGTGCTTTTACCCGCAACCAGTCTGGTTTTACAGTCACAATCCGCTTTGTTTACTGAAGTTATACAACTATAATCCTAGCAAGCAAAGTCCTTTATAAAATATTTTGTTTTTTTATTTGGCTATGGTTATGATATACTGGTCTTGATAAGCATATTTTTTTTACGGGATGTAGCGCAGCTTGGTAGCGCACTTCGTTCGGGACGAAGGGGCCGCTGGTTCGAATCCAGTCATCCCGATTGTTAATGTACATTCGCAAATTAAATGCCGCTTTTCGCAAACTAATGTTGAAGAGAATTTGAAAAAGTGAAGATGTTTGTGATTTTGCAGCTTTTTTAGTCTTCTTGCTGCAATTTCTACGCCTGGTCTGAGAAAAGGAATCATTAAATTATCGCAAACAGATATACAATTTCCCACATCAGTGGAGAATATTACACACCACGTCCTTTAATTCGGGCAATAATTCAGGTGATAAAGCCGAAAATCGGTGAAAAAATTTATGATGGTGCTTGTGGTTCGGCGGGTTTTTTATGTGAAAGTTATGATTATTTAAGACAGGGTTTCGGCTTCGCTCAACCCAAGGGTAAGTTAACTACTAAACAACTGGAAATACTGCAAAAAAAATACTTTTACAGGGAAAGAAAAGAAAAGTTTAGCTTATGTTATTGGCATCATGAATATGATTTTACATGGGATTGATGCCCCGAATATTATTCATACTAATACTTTGACGGAAAATCTCAGCGATGTGCAAGATAAAGATCGTTTTGATGTGATTTTAGCAAATCCTCCTTTTGGGGGGAACGAACGGAAGGAAGTACAGAACAATTTTAATATTAAAACTGGAGAAACGGCGTTTTTATTTTTGCCGCATTTTATCAAAATGTTGAAAGTTGGTGGTAGGGCGGCGGTAGTTATTAAAAATACGTTTCTTTCTAATTCTGATAATGCTTCCCGTGCTTTGCGTCAAGAGCTTTTGAGTAGTTGTAATTTACATACTATTTTAGATTGTCCTGGGGGGACTTTTATCGGTGTGGGGGTGAAAACTGTAGTTTTGTTTTTTGAGAAAGCGCCCTTCGACTTCGCTCAATCAGCAGTATAAAAAGTATTAAAAGATAAGGTGATTATGGAAAATAGGCAATTACCAGAAGGCTGGAAAATTAAAAAACTTCGTGATCTTTGTGAAATAGAAAAGAATCAGGGCATTTATACAAATTTGCCTTATGTTGGCATGGAAAATATAGAATCTAATACTGCTAAATTTATTGGATCATATCAACCACAAACTGTAAAAAGTTCAACATTTAGATTCAGTCCTAATCATATATTATATGGAAGACTTAGACCATATCTAAATAAAGTATTAGCACCAAATTTTGAAGGACATTGTTCAACTGAAATTTTCCCTATTAAACCTAGAGAATGTCTCAATAAAAATTTTCTTCTATATTGGTTATTAATGGATTCGACTGTAAACAATATAAATAAAACTTGCACTGGTGCAAGAATGCCTAGAGCTAATATGAATGATGTGTTGAAGTTTGATTTTCTTCTTCCCCCACTTTCAGAACAAAAGAGAATTGTAGCGATATTGGATGAGGCGTTTGAGGGAATTGATAGAGCAATAAGCAACACTGAAAAAAACATCAGCAATGCACGGGAACTATTTGAAAGTTATCTAAATACTACTTCCTAATAATGAAGAATTAAACAGAGATTTCTTATTTTATATTCTTATGAGTAGAGATTCTACAAAATATGCAATTTCAGGGTCAGACCGAGCAGGAATGCCGAAAGTAAACCGAGATCATCTTTTTAGATACTGCCCGTCGTAGACTCTCATATTCTCAAGATGAGCTATAATCAATACAGCACAAAACCGCTAACTGAGAATTTCCCAAAATTTAATTTATGCTTATTGATCAAATTGTTCAAGAACTGCGAAATATTCCTGAAGATAAATTAGCAGAAATTTATGACATAATTCATTACTTTTGCTTAGGTTTAGATCGGGAAACTCCCCAACCTCTCACGGTAAGCACAATCGAACCGCGTACCCCAGGATTACTAAAAGGAAAACTCAGCGATGCTTTTTTTGAACCTTTACCAGAAGAAGAACTTCAGCAATGGGAATAAACTACCTAATTGATACACATATCATGTTGTGGTGGTTCTTTGATGACCCAAAACTTGATACCGAATGTCGAAACATCATTTGCAACCCTGATCATCTCATTTTCGTTAGCAGTGTTTCCGCTTGGGAAATTGCCACTAAATACCGCATTGGGAAACTACCTGAAGCAAAACAAATCGTTGAGGAATATTCACAGATATTACATCGGGCAAGATTTGTAGAACTTCCCATGACTTCAGCCCATGCACTTAGAGCAGGAAGCCTACCAATTGCCCATCGAGATCCTTTTGATCGTATGATTATGGCTCAAGCAGAACTAGAAAGTTTACCCGTCATCACTTACGATACAGCATTTCAAACTAGACTAATTCAAGTAATTCCCAACCACCAGCAAAGACTATGAATGAAGCCGAAACTCGCGCCGAATTAATTGATCCCGCCTTAACTGCTGCTGGTTGGGGAGTAGTTGAAAATAGCCGCATCCGTCGAGAAGTCATCGCCCCTGGCCGTTTAATTGGCAACGGTAAACGCGCAAAAGCCGATATTGCCGATTATGTATTAGTTTATCGTGGTGAAAAACTCGCCGTTATTGAGGCTAAAAAACGCGACTTACCCGATACAGAAGGTTTAGCACAGGCGAAAAAATACGCCGAAAAATTAAAAACTCGCTTTGCAGGACTTTCTACGAAAATCTGCAAGGTAAATGGATAGCGCAACCCTGTAATAACGATTCTTGCACTTCATTCTGCTCACTATCACTCAAACTTAATTTTTTAAGTGCTAATCTTGCCATACCCTGAATTCTTTGTGACAAAAAAGCTTTTTCTCTACTAGCTTCATTATCCCATATAATACTCGGTTTATTAATGTTTTGTAAGAAATCGTACTTTAGGCTAAAATTTACCGTAGCTTATCATTATAATATATATGAATAAAATTCAAGCAGAAATCAATGAACTCAACTCACAAATTCAAGCACTGCAACAAGAAAGAGCAACATTAACCCAAAATCATATAGCATCTCTAGTAGAAGCATACCGTCGTCAAGCTAGGGAAAATCCAGAAATTGCCGCAGAATTAAAAGGTATTGATGATTTGTTAGCGAAGCTTACCGAAGGTATTGCCTTTTTAGAACAACAAAAACAACAAAAACAAGCACAGTTAAATAGTTCACTAACTTTTTCTCAACGTCTTGCTCAACAACAACAAGAATTAGAAGCAGCGAAAAAAGTAGCAGAAATTCATGCCCAAAGGGTAAATGAACTGGCACAAGAACTAGCAGAAGAAATTAAACTGCTCAAAGCTTGTGCTGATGAACTTAGCCCCATGTATTGGCAAGTTTACTATAAACCCTTCATTACTGGATTTAAAACTATTTCAGTTCCTCATGTGCGTTCTGATGGAGAAGTGTGGACGATTGTCAACCGTATTGTTTAAGTATTTAATACATCGCGTGTATTTGGGTTTCTGATCTTTTTAGCTCAAGAAAATCAGCCTTTGTATCTTCCCACAAGATAAAATTTTTAGTAAAAGCGTTGATGAATCGTCAGAGGAACTCATGGCCGTAAAAAAAGGAAATATGGTTCGTGCTGTGCGCGAAAAGTTGGAAAATAGTGTAGAAGCAAAAGCTAGTGATACTCGCTTTCCCTCCTATTTATTTGATAGTCCAGGGGAAATAGTAGATATTAAAGGTGATTATGCTTTGGTGAAGTTCGGAAAAGTACCAACTCCCAATATTTGGTTAAAATTAGAACAATTGGAAGAGTTTGCATAACAAAGGTTGTGCTTTAGTGTACAATTCCCGCAAGGAACTTAAGTTCCTTGCTAATAGCTCAAGTCATCTAAAGATGACTAAATAATTGGGAGTTTCCCAAATTTGTAAATTTATTTCTATCCAAGGAAATAAAATAATCCAAGAAACTGGATATGATTGAACCGCAAAGGCGAGCCAGTGCGTTGGGCGGCTCTGCCGACTTGTAGCAACTGGCGTGCAAAGGACACAAAGGTAAGAGAGTTTAAGAGATTTTTTGGTTTTGCTGCGGTGATTTTTTCCAAATTGGGATGCTCCCAATTAAATTAGAAATTTAATTTCTAACTTCAGTGGATATCAATATTTACTAATCTACTCTACTATTAGTCAGGAATTGCAATTGTCAAGAAAATATTTCTTATGTCTTATTTACTTTCTTCTCCTGTTTCCTGTAAATCTCCCCGTGTGACTATTGTGGGTGCGGGTAGAGTTGGTAGCACTTTAGCCCAACGCATTGCAGAGAAAAATTTAGCTGATGTAGTATTGTTAGATATTGTCGAAGGAATGCCTCAAGGTTTGGCTTTAGATTTGCTAGAAGCGAGGGGATTAGAATTACATAATCGGCAAATTAGCGGTACTAATAATTATGCAGATACCGCTGATTCTAATATTGTAGTCATCACCGCTGGTTTTCCTCGTAAACCGGGAATGAGTCGGGATGATTTGCTAAAAATCAATGCCAAAATTGTGGTTGAAGCGGCAAAAAATGCGATCGCCTATTCTCCCCATGCTATTTTTATTGTCGTCACTAATCCTTTAGATGTGATGACTTATTTAACTTGGCAAGTTACAGGTTTACCCAGAAATCAAATCATGGGAATGGCTGGAGTTTTGGATTCAGCAAGATTTGAAACTTTCATCGCTTTAGAATTAGGGGTTTTACCTGCGGATGTCAAAGCAATGGTTTTAGGTAGTCACGGTGATTTAATGGTTCCTTTAGCCCGTTATGCTACTGTTAATGGTATTCCGATTACAGAATTATTAGATGCAGAAAAAATTGAAGGTTTAGTACAAAGAACCCGCAACGGTGGCGCTGAAATTGTAGAATTAATGCACACAGGAGGCGCTTTTTTTGCTCCTGCTTCTGCCACTTCTTTGATGATAGAATCTATTTTATTAAATCAGTCTCGCTTATTACCAGTTGCAGCTTATTTACAAGGTGAATATGGTTTAAATGATGTAGTAATTGGTGTTCCTTGTCGTTTGGGATGTGGTGGAGTAGAAAGTATTTTAGAATTGACTCTCAACGATACAGAAAAAGCAGCTTTACAAACTTCAGCTAATTCTGTCAGTAATAATATCAAAAGAGCGCAAGAAATTTTATCTGTGATAGGTGACAGTTGACAGGTGACAGTTGACAGGTGACAGTAATAAGGCAAGAGGCAAAAGGCAAAAGGAAAGAGTTTATTCTTACCAATTATCAATTACCAATTACCAATTACCCATTACCCATTACCAATCACAAATTCATCAAATTTCACAACTTGCGAATCAGGTTTTTTGGTATTAAAGCGATAACTGCTAATAGTACCTGTTCCCGTGTCGAAAATGCTGAAAACTGTAATCTCATTACTTGCAATATAAGGTAAAGGTTTACCATCTTCTCCTAATAATGGCGAAATATTTGGTATAACTGGTTCTAAACCATTAGGATCACCAATTCTGGTATAATCATTTTCTGGATAATTGACGGGAATATCTCGCTTTCTTTCACCCCAAGCAGCACCATAGGAATTACCAACATTAGAAGTTTCTAAAAAGTGCATTCCACTTTCACTAACAAACCTATTCCATAAATGGGAATGTCCATAAAATACTAACTGCACTTTAGCAGCTTCTAATAAAGGAATCACATCCTGAATAATATAATCTGCATTTTTGGGATATTCGTAATTTACAGATTTAATATTTCCTGTTTGATCTTTTTCAATAATTTGCACAGGATTAGTGTAAGCTGGAACAATATTATCACCCAAAGTATGAGGAGGATGATGAAACATGACTACTTTATATTTTGCTTGTTTAAATTCAGGACTTTTTAATTCTTCCTGCAACCAATTATATTGATCACTTCCTTGAAAAATAGGTTCATAAATTAACTGTCCATAACCCCAATTTTCAGGATGATCAAAATCCTTTTCTGGTTCTATATATTTACCTTTCCTCTCGGAATTTAATTGAGGATGTCGCCACATATTTGTAATATACAAAACCACCAAACGGACATCACCAAAAGTAATAGCGTAATAGGTTTTTCCACCTGATTTAGTTTGCTGTAAAGTAAAAATTTCCTCGTAAGTGATAGTATTAAAAGAATTATCTTTTACAGATTTTATACCATACAAATTTTCGGCAACTTCACGGGGAATAGTATCATTAAATTCATCATTTAAACTCTTTGTTCTCTGATATCTTCCCATGACTTCATGATTACCAATACAAGGAAACATAGGAGCATTTTGAATAATTTTCCCACCAGTGTAAGTAACCTTGACACCATCATGAGATTCCATTGTATAATTAGCACGACCTTGTAAACCTGGAAACAAAGCATTTCCGCGATTATCATCAAACCATTCAGAAGCACGATCTGGAACATTAATTAAATCTCCAGCAAACCATACACCGTCAACTCTCCCCACAGTTTCCACCACTTTTTGTAAATTTGCTGCTGTCATCGGTTTTAATTGATG
Organism: Sphaerospermopsis sp. LEGE 08334; assembly: GCF_015207205.1. Taxonomy (NCBI): domain Bacteria; kingdom Bacillati; phylum Cyanobacteriota; class Cyanophyceae; order Nostocales; family Aphanizomenonaceae; genus Sphaerospermopsis; species Sphaerospermopsis sp. LEGE 08334. Next base: position 66,678 of record NZ_JADEXH010000030.1, read on the forward strand.
ATCAGATGTGAGGAGAATTTTTAAAGGTGTATCGGGTTTTGGAGTAGGTGCAAGAGTAAAAACTTCACTATTAACCTTTTTCCCATCTTCTCGTATACTGGTGACATAATAAGGAACTCGCAGATTAGGAGTTAAACCAGAAACTTCAGCTTCATGTCGCCAAATATCTCTTTTTACAGGTTGTTGATAAACTTGCCCATTTGCCTTTTGATCTGCTACTCTTGATTCTTGATCTTCCCGAACACGACTAAGTTTAGTGGTTTTTGCAATTGAATTTCTCTCAAGTTTATCACCGTAAACAACCAAATGTTTAGCACCTGCAAACTCAGTAAACCAAACTACTCGCACAGAATTTTCTGTTGGTAGTTGTAAAAATGGATCTGTTAATAGTTGCGGTGGTGATATCATAGTTGCTTCTCCCAAAAAACTCACACTTACTACCGTCAAACATATTACCAGAAAAAGTACAATATTTAGGGTATTCTTTATATGCTTAGTCCAAAAACTGAACTCCTACCTTCAAACGGAAAGAAGACTTCTTTTCTTCCTTTGTGTACTTTGCGTACTTTGCGGTTAGTTTAATCAATATCAAAAGCAGCATAACAGATAATTCTTATTACTTTGCGTCTTTGAGTGAGAAAAAAATATGAACATCCAAAAATCAAATCGGCAAATTTTCATTATATACGGATTATTGACAGCGATCGCACTCCTCACCCTTTTTCCCTTATTATGGCTCATTAGTACAGCATTAAAATCACCAACAGAAAATCTTTTACAATCTCCACCACAATTATTACCCCTTAAACCGACTTTAAATAACTTCACTCGTGTTTGGCAATCTTTACCCTTTGGGCAATATTTATATAACAGTATTTTCGTGTCTTTCTTGACTGTAATTTTGAATTTGTTGTTTTGTTCTTTAGCAGCTTATCCTTTAGCCAGATTATCATTTGTGGGACGGAATGGAATTTTTATTGCTATTGTTTCTACCATTATGATTCCCTTTCAAATAGTGATGATTCCCTTATATATTTTGACAGTGCAGCTAGGATTAACAAATAGTTATTTAGGGATGATTTTTCCCAGTTTAGCTTCTGCTTTTGGCATTTTTTTATTAAGACAAGCTTTTATGGGAGTGCCTAAAGAAATAGAAGAAGCAGCCCGCATGGATGGCAGTTCTGAGTTAGGATTATGGTGGTTTGTGATGTTACCCGCTATTAAACCAGCACTAATAACTCTGGCTATTTTTGTATTTATTGGTGCTTGGAGTGACTTTTTATGGCCGTTAATTGTTATCCAAGATGAGAGTTTATATACTTTACCCTTGGGAGTGGCTAAATTAGCAGGTACATTTTCTTTAGATTGGCGATTAGTAGCAGCTGGATCTGTAATTTCTATTGCTCCAGTTTTGCTGTTATTTCTCTTTTTACAAAGGTTTATTGTCCCTACAGATACAGGTAGCGGTGTTAAAGGATAATTGACAATTGATAATTGATAATTGATAATTGATACTTGTTTCATTCAAGGCTTAAAACCTCTCCCTTCAAGGGAGAGGTAATTGTCAATTTTTCATTGTTAATTGTCCATTATTGAATAATTTTGGATTTTGGATTTTGGATTGTTTTTGTTATCTCCAATCTAAAATCTAAAATCTAAAATTTTCCTCCCTGTTCCCTGTTCCCACAAAAAGACTTTTTCAGCAAACCCTATTTATTGGCTAACAGTTGAGACAAAGTTAACCGCTAAAGGTTCTTCTAGTGATTGTAAAGAACTAGCTTTGATAGCATCCAAATAACGACGCAACAACAAAAGTTGTTGAGAATTGGGACGATATGTGAGATTTCCTTGTTTTTGAAACAATGGTGCGGAGGCGATCGCCTGATAATCAGGATTTTCCTGAGAAGTTTTTGCCAACCACAGAGAATTTAAAGATGTTTGCCCTGAAAGATGTTTATCATCCGGCTCTGGTAAGGTTTCAGCAGCAACAGTAGGTATTAAACCAGCAGGTAGTTCACCTTCCAAGAAAGCCAGCAAACGCTGTTGACAAATGCGGGTATTGATGCCACGATTCTCAAACAATTGCAGAATTTCACCAAAAGATAGAGAACGCATGGTTTCACCACCTGAGCTATGCGGTAAAATTTTCAGCAATTCCGAAAACAAGAAGTAATCTGTATACTGTTGTTTAGGTACTTCTAAAACCTGGGGATGTAGAGGTAAAGTAGCCAACCCATAAGCCACCCGACTACATTTAGGAGCGCCATTTTCACCCAGATATAAATCCTGAATAATTTTGGCATTGGGAAGTTTTTGTCTTAACCAACGGTTGACTGTAGCAATGGCGGCTACCCCACCAGAAACAATCGCCTGATCAACAGCTTCTGTAGGAATACCACGAGCTACTAATAATTTATTCAGTTCCCGGTTGAGACGACGTATGTAGGGGACAAAAACCTGAGTTTCCAAATCTCGTCGCTGCAATATCCAGCACTGATCTGCTAATTCCAGAGTGAAAGATTCTTGATGTTGCAAAATCAGCTTCAGAGCCAGAGCAGCATCTAACAATCCTTGTCCCAACAAAGAACTTTCCAACTTTTGCTGTAAGCGGATACGGGAAAGTAGATCCGGTTCTCCAACTCGTGGTAGTTCTAACGCTTCCAAACTCAAACTAGACCATTGTATCTGGTCTAAACCAGGAATTGAGGGTTGCCAATGCCAAGAATTACTACTAGAAATGCTACTGTTAACTTTTGACCTCCCACGAAGTTGACGAGATTTTGGTGGTAGTAGCAACTGACAAATAATATCCTGCTCCATAGCCTTACCAGCATAGGCAAAACTGTGAAGCATAAAATCTCTGTATGTTAATTGACTCAAATCTGCCGGTAAATCAACCAACGCCATCTCTGTAGCAGTAGCACCAATATTTAGAGCCAGGGTTGTACCCCCATGGAAATTTTCACTGGTTTTTAAAGGACGCAAACCTTGATGATCATGCAACTGTACTGAAGGAGAATTGCTAGGATTAAGTTCTGGCAGCAAACTAGCGATCGCCTCCTCCACAAAAAATATCTCTTGGGGATGGGAAACAAGCTGACTAGCCAATATTGCTTCCCGCACATTAAAACGATATTGTTCAGACCAACTAGAAGGACAACTACAAACAACACCGGCAATATTATTCATAATCTCAGAGAAAACTTGAGTATCTATCCCCACACCATGAGCAATTAAAGCCGGAGTTGTACTTGTTTGATCCGATTTGAGAGTTAACAGTAATTTAGAGAGCGATCGCACCACCCACATCAAAGGACCTGCGGAAAATTCATTTAACTGCAACACAGGTTCCCATTTTTGCTGCTTAGTTCTATAGGAAATCCCTATGTCTAAAAAAGGCTTTAAATGAGCAGAGGAAAGATTTTGTTTCGGTGCTGTTGTGGAGTGAGTTTTATCCTGTGCCACCACCGCAGGTGTTGTCTGCTCTCTATTTTCTCTGCTTTCCGTGTCTGAATGAGGTATGGAAGCCGTAGGTAAATAAACTTCTGCCGGTAAACGAAAAGATTGCTCAAAAGCAGTATTACCTGATGGATTTTCTGTTGACCAGTAAATCGGATACACAACCAACTGCGAACGATTCAACAACGCTGCGGAAATCCCAGTTGTACCCAAATCAATTCCTAAATACCAAACAAAGTTTGGGTCGTTGACTCTCAACACAGAATTATCACTTAACTTGTCATCTCCCAGCAAAGCAACTTCTGGTGCAGAATTTGTGACTTCCTTTTTTTTTTCAGTTTGCGGACTTTGCGGACTATTCAAATTAGAAATAGCAGCTAATGGGATATTTTCTGTTGCTGTGCTGCTAGGAGATTCCATCAACTGCATTCCTGTATCCAGGATATCCTGGAGAATATTCTGACCTTCAGATACCGAATCCTGCAAACTTTCTACATTCGTTGTCTGTTGCGATTCAGAATTTAACCGCCAATCAAAATTGGCTAAATCTCGATCCAATTGCTGCAACTGCTCTTCATGTAAAACAATATTCGGTATACCTTGCGTCTCTGTATTCGTATTATCCAAAGACAGTAAATTTTCCTGTGGTGAAGCCAGAATATAAGCAGATGCTAAATTTTGTGTATCTGTCGATTCTTCTACAGGAGAGCTAACTATGGGAGTCTCTAGTTCTGTCGTGTCTGGATGATCATCAACAGCTAAAGCTTCTGTAACTTGTTCTTCACCGAAGACATCAACTAGCAAGTCCGTCAGGACTGTGATTGTATCACTACTATCTGGATGAAAGTTCAGTAATGTAGGAGTGCTGGCAAATTCAGCTTGTGATTGCGTATCCTCTGGCAACAAGGATTTTTCCCATAAATCAGATGATGCTGGTTCTGTGATTTCTACAACCATACCCGCATTTTCAGGTGGAAAATTGTTACTCTGCTCAAAAATATTTAAATCCTCTTGCTCTACACTCTCTGACGACACCTGCACATTAAGCTCTTGTGCTTCTTCTTGTGCTTCTGAAATAATTGGTGATGCTGACATACTTTCACCACTCTCAGCAGTGTTATCTACCTCACTTGTCACCACTGGCATAGCAGTAGATTCTGTAGTCGATTTAATCCTATCTGCACCACCAAACAAACTCGCATAAAGTTCATCTACTTCATCAACACTCTCTGACTGAGTTTCATCAGGGGTGGTAAAAGAAGCAGCAACTGAACTTGAAGGCTCATCTGACCTCAGTTGTAACAGCACTGCCTCCAAATTCTCCACAATCTCAGGTTCTTGAGTGTCCGCAGTCACAGTATCCTGAATTAAATCTTCATCATTCTCTGATGGAGATTCATCAGAACTAATATTAGAACTCATAAAACTATCAACTGCTGAAACTGGTGGTTGTTGTGCAGTCAGTTGTGACAACACTGCATCCAAATTTTCCACAATCTCAGGTTCTTGAGTGTCCGCAGTCACAGTATCCTGAATTAAATCTTCAGCATTCTCCGGTTGAGATTCATTAGAACTAATATGAGAACTAATAAAACTGTCAACTACTGAAACTGGTGGTTGTTGTGCAGTCAGTTGTGACAGCACTGTATCCAGATTTTCCACAGTTTCAGATTCCGGTGTTTGGGTAGCAATAGTATCCTGAATTAATTCCTCAGCAATAGAAGAAACAGGTTGTACTTCTGTTTCAGAATCTAACCCAAAGGTTAAAGGTGGAGCATCTGGGGATTGTGTTTGTAAAGTCTGATGCAAATTATTCAGAAAATTTGCCATCAACTGTTCACCTTGCAACCCCTGACTGTGCATTCTTGCCAGTGCTTGGGATAAAGACTGATAATAAGTGTTAATGTTACGCTCTAATGCCCCAAAGATAACGTTAACAGTTCCATCTAGTGATAGTAAACGTTGATCCAACTCCTTGTCCAAACTAGCTAACCTTTCTAACCTTTCGACGGATTCCACAACAGGTTGAAGAGCAAAGTTGCTGACTTCTTGCTTAGTTTCACCTGTAGTCAAACTAGAAGAATTAGCTGCATTTCTTGTTAAATATGGAATTAAATTTGGCACTAAACGACTGACTAACACTTGCAGAAATTCGCTAATTATCTGCTCTTGGGTGGCCAACTGCTGTGTTAAGGAATAGTTTTGCAGTCGCTTTTGCTCTAGCTGTCTAATTTCCTGGACAAGAGAAGCTCTTTCTTGCAACAGACTTGATAATTCTGCTTGCAATGGTTGAAGCACAACCGCAATTTCATCTTTTAATTGTTCTGCTGTAAAATTAGCCTGTGGCTGTTGGGATTGATAAGACTGTGATGCAGCTTGGTTATGCTCCTGCTCCACATATCGCGCCAACAAAGATGACAGTGGTGGTGTCTGTGATTGCTCCACAGGCGTTTCTTCTGGTGTCTCACTTTCATTGAGTTTGACAAGAAACTCACGCACTCGCTGTAAAACATCTCTCTCTTCTTGTCCCTGACCAGACAGCAGTTTTGATAGGGGATTACCACTATTGGCAAGCAAGTTGTCAATATCTGCAATCAGTTTGTGAATTTCATCTTTACGGGAAGTCACGTTAAATTACCTTAGCTAGAAATGTACTGTGATGTTTAGGGTAATTAAATTTACAGAAGCACTGGTTGACCAAATTTATTGCTCGTACTTCTGACGGCAATTATGTTATGAATCACTCAGAGATGCAACTTGATCTAGATGATTAGCTTAGTTTTTAGGTAGTTCGCCAAATTTTGCGTTAGGTTAAGGTAAAATCAAAATTTGATCGATGGTTTAGTGGTGGCAGGGAGGTAAGCCTGGTGTATTTAATCAGCAAATACTAAGAGACAGTAAAAATTGTTGAGAAAAAATTATATTGTCGTTTTCTTGTGTAACATAGTTTAGTCTCCTCTTTGAAAGCGGCTGTAATAATTTGATAGGTAAGGCTAAAAATACTGATCTTACTTGTTCTGTTCATAGCAGCTTAAATAAATATGTCCTAATGGAAGACCGATATAGCTTGCAGACATCCGCTCAAAACTTGATCACTTCAGCACCCTTTTTTCAAGGTTTGCCTGAATCTATTGTAGAAACAGCCCTCACCAATCTTGTTACCCGTATCCACCCAGCCAACCAAGTGATCCTGCTAGAAAATGACTGGGGTGGTTCAGTATATTTTATTTTAGAGGGATGGGTAAAAATACGTACATACAATTTAGAAGGAAAAGAGGTAACACTAAACATTATTGGGCATGGGGAATTATTTGGAGAAATGGCGGCACTAGATGAAGTTCCCCGTTCCACTGATGTCATCACTCTTACCCCAACCATGATCGGCAGTATGCCTGCTCAAGATTTTGTCAAATTGTTACAAACAGAACCTTTAGCGGGAATGAGATTATCCCAATTAATGGCGCGACGATTAAGACAAGTAAATCGTCGTTTGCGTCTGCGAGAATCAGATAGTCAATCACGGGTAGCAGATACTTTGCTATTTTTAGCAGAGGGACAGGGTAAGATAGGAGAAACAGGTACAGAAATTCCTAATTTACCCCATCGAGAATTGAGCAGTTTGAGTGGACTGGCACGGGAAACAGTTACACGCGTACTGACAAGGTTAGAAAAAAAAGGCTTGATTATCCGGGAACAAGATGTCATCTGTATCCCCGATGTAGTAGCTTTGGAAAAAATGATCATTTAATAGGGAATAGGGAATAGGGAACAGGGAATAGGGAATTGGTAATACAATTTTGGATTTTGGATTTTGGATTATTTTTGTCAAATCCAATCTAAAATCTAAAATCTAAAATTTTCTTCACCCATCACCAATCACCAATCACCAATCACCAATCACCAAGCAAAACAGATATGATAGGTGTTAAAACAAACATGATATGAGTATTTTAGATTCTCTGCCAGATGAACCGAGAGAAGATCCATCACCTGAATCATTAACTCCTGGTAATCAGTCAGATCAACACCAACAATTACAGCGCCCCCAACTTAAAGTTGATGCTCCTTTGAGGATGGTGGAAACGGCGTTTTTAGCCAGTACCTCTAGTTTAATTTGGTTTATTAATTTCTATTTTCCCTTGGGTCCGGTTTTACGGATGTTTTTCCCTTTACCCATTGCTTTAGTTTATTTGCGCTGGGGTAAACGTGCTGCTTGGATGGCTGCGCTAACATCTGGGTTACTGTTGGCGGTGCTGATGGGACCTGTTCGCAGTATGTTATTCGTGATGCCTTTTGGTTTGATGGGTGTACTGTTAGGAGCAACTTGGCATCGTCGTGTACCTTGGATTGTGTCAATTACTTTAGGTATGCTCCTGGGTACTTTGGGTGTGTTTTTCCGTCTGTGGTTACTGTCGGTTTTATCTGGTGAAGATTTGTGGGTTTATGTGATTAACCAGGTGACAGAAATTATTGAATGGATATTCCTGAAAATGCAAATATTAGCAACTCCCAATGTGTTTGTTGTTCAGGTGGGGGCGATGCTTTTGATTGCATTCAACAACTTGATTTATTTGTTTGTGGTACATCTGGTAGCATGGTTACTTTTGGATCGTCTGGGAAATCCTATCCCCCGTCCCCCACGTTGGGTACAAATCTTATTGGATTATGAAGGTTAATTAATAATTGATAATTGATAATTGATAATTGATAATTGATAATTCATAAACTCCTGTCTGTTCCCTATTCCCTGTTCCTAATGACAATGATTAAAATTTATACCCAAATTGAACAGGGTGAAGCATGGCTCAAACGTTATTATGGTAGTTTACCTATTTTCGCCTGTGTTTTAGGTTTTACAGAAACTTGTTTGATTCCTGGTATTTCTGCGGCTGGTTTGACTCCAGAGGATAGAAAATATACTGCTTGTGCTGATGCGGAATTTTTGTATTATGGTGCTGCCCATCAGCCTAAATACCCTTTACCACCTTTGACTGCTGGCGCTTCCCCGGTGCTAATTTCTCGTGCTGTGGTGGAAGAACTAAAAATACCAGTTTATTTGTTTAATGCGGGTTTACACTTAATTCCGGCTGTACCATTAATTGATTTGGGAGGCACGACTGCCAGGTGTTTAAGTACAGGTGCAGCTATGGAAATAGCCACAGTTAAACATTTGCTGGAACAAGGTTTACTTTGGGGTGATCAACTCGGTGCTAAACACTCTCAGGGATATCTAATTTTAAGTGAGTGTGTTGTGGGTGGTACTACAACTGCTTTGGCAATTTTAACTGGTTTAGGTATTGATGCGGCTGGAAAAGTTAATAGTAGTCATTCTGTTTGTAATCATGCACAAAAGTGGGCTGTAGTACAAGCAGGTTTGGAAAAACGCCACAATTTTACAGATCCTCTGGAACTGGTGGCAGCGGTAGGTGATCCCATGCAGGTGGTGGTAGCTGGGATGGCGATCGCTGCTAGTCGGCGTTGTGGGGTTTTGCTGGCTGGTGGTACACAAATGCTGGCTGTTTATGCTTTACTGCAAGCGATCGCTCAAGCTTACTCTTTATCTTGGCAACCAGAAGCTATTATCGTCGGTACAACTCGTTGGGTAGCAGAAGACACTACCGGGGCTACAGTTGACTTAGCCCTCAGCTTGGGTAAAAACAACTTTAGTTGGGGTAAAATCACTCCTCCCCTACTAGCTACACAATTAAGTTTTGCTGATTCTCGTTATCCCCAACTCCAAGCTTATGAGCAGGGTTTTGTCAAAGAAGGTGTTGGTGCTGGAGCAGCGTGTCTAGCGGCCTATCTCAGTCAAAATTGGCAGCAAGAACAACTTTTAACAGCTATTGAAGCCCAAATTATGCAATTAATGAATTCGTTGCCTCATTAATTGTTCTTCTAAAGCAGCAATACGATTGTAGGCCGCTGTTAATTGCGCTGTTAGTCGTTGAATTTGAATTTCTGGCGTTATTAGCTTATCTCCAGCTTGCATATTCATATCTGGATAAATGCCATCTATCAATATATCCTTATGTTCCAAATGTTCCAAATCAGAATTGAAAGTAATCTGTGGTTTGAAGTTGAACATTTCCAGTTCATGATTTTCTAGATAATTATCTTTTGGCTGTTTTTGCTCTAAAAAGCAATCAGTCAAACCCTGAGACAGTTTCCTGTCAAGGTTTTCAATCACCTGGTATAGAGCATCTACTTTCTGGCTCAAAGTCAGTATCTGTGTTTGCAGTGAGTCCATTTAATACCTTTATTCCCAAATAGTGTTTCTATGTTATTCAATTTACTGGCAATGTTAAAAATACTTATGATTTATTTAATCTTTGATATTTTCCTTGGTAGGTTGTGAAAGAGATTACTAATTATATATGTACATCAATAAAATCTATCCATATCACTCAAATATTTATTAATAAATTGAAGTATTAGGGGGCATTGCTCACCAACACTGATGGGAAAGTTACAAGATGTGAATATTGCTATACGCAAGATTGTACTAAAAAGCTGATTCTTGTTTAGGGGTAATTCATGAATTCCTCCTACTTTCGTTCTATTTTGCGTAAGTCCTGCTAATAATCAGTTACAATTTGTTATCATCGGTTTCTAAAGATACAGGAGTGAGATATTGTTATTTTATTAGCAAATTTTGCTCCTATGGTTAAGATTATGTTGATAGCCCTAGAGTTGAAAATAAATGGATCGACGGTTTTTTTTACTAGGTACAAGCGGTATGATAGTTTCCCAAATGTTAATTGGGTGTAACCGCGAAAATGAGTCACAGTTCAAAGTACAGGTTTTAAAAGGTTCTATACCTGGACACGTTGTTAATCAATTTCGCAAAACTGTACAGTCAGAGGTAAATTTAAAGTTTGTCCCTGTTAATCAAATTTATGATTTATTTAAACAGTTACAAACTTGGCAACAACCAGACGCTAATAACAAAGAAGGATGGAGTCGTTTGATTCCATTTAGGCAAAATCAAAAAGTTACTAAATCTGACTTAGTAACATTAGGAGATTATTGGCTAAAAGCAGCTATTGAACAGAAACTAATTCAACCATTGGAAACAGAAAAAATTAAACAATGGTCAACTTTAAATCCCAAATGGCAACAACTGGTAAAAAGGGATGATCAAGGAAATATAGATCCACAAGGTAAGGTTTGGGCTGCACCTTATCGCTGGGGTAATACAGTAATTGTTTATAATCGGGAAAAGTTGCAACAATTTGATTGGCAACCAAAAGATTGGAGTGATTTATGGCGCAGTGAGTTGCGATCGCGCATTTCCTTACTGAATAATTCCAGAGAAGTCATTGGTTTGGTATTAAAGAAACTCGGAAAATCCTATAATACAGAAAAGCTGGCAGAAATTTCCTCTTTAGAAACAGAATTACAAACATTAAATCAACAAGTAAAATTCTATGATTCCACTACCTATCTAGAACCGCTAATTATGGGAGATACTTGGTTAGCTGTGGGTTGGTCAAATGATGTCATACCTGTACTCAGTCGTTATCCCAAGCTTAATGCTATCATTCCCCAATCAGGAACAGCAATTTGGGCTGACTTATGGGTAAAACCAGCAGGAGTTGAGCAAAGCAATTTATCATCCGAATGGATTAATTTTTGTTGGCAACCAAATATAGCTAAAGAAATTACTATATTGACTAAAACTAACACACCTATTCCCATAAATATTGCTGCCTCTGATATTTCCCAACCATTACAAAACCTATTATTAACGAATCAGGAATTGTTGGAGAAAAGCGAATTTATTCTCCCATTATCAGCAGCAGCAACACAGCAATATGAATCTTTATTTAAGAAAATGAAAAATCCAGGCAGTATAATTTAATTAGGGTTTGCTGAATAAAGGCAAAAGCCAGATATAAGACTCATATTTGGGGGATGCGGAATAAATCAAAGGTTTAAGGCTCATAAAAAAGACGGTAGGTGCTTTCGTTGTAGCATCTTGAGTCTGAAAAACCTTGCACTTTTCTGGGCGGACAGAAATGAAAAAATGTCTTTAATTCTCCTCCTGACTCCTGACTCCTATTCCCTCACGAAAAGACTTTCTGAGCGACCCCTAATTAGGGTTTGCTGAAAAAGTTATCTGTGAAGGACCAGTGACAGGTGAGAGTTTCAAGAGTTGGATAGGAACGATTTTTTCTTTAAGTAGGAATTAAGTGCAAGGTTTTTCAGTTGCCACCTCAGAAAAGCTTGCACTTTTTGAAAGTCAAAATAGCTAAAACCTTTTACCTGTAAAGTTTTCGGATTTATTCATCAGCAAGCCCTAATTACCCATTATAAAATCAACGCTTACAAAATAACTGCCCCTTGCACATCAATGGGGAGCGATCGCACATGAGAAGTAATTCCCTCTTGCTTCCAAGCATTAGCCATCGCAGTTACTACAGCTTGTGTATGTAAATTATCAGTCAAAGCTAAAAGCGTGGGTCCTGCACCACTAATAACCATCCCATAAGCACCAGCAGCTAAAGCAGAAGTTTCTACATCATCATAACCAGGAATCAAAGCCTTGCGATAGGGTTGATGTAATTTATCTTGCAAAGCAGCTTTTAACCATTCTTCCCGACTCGTTGCCAAAGCCCGCAACAACAAACCCAAATGAGCAGCATTAAAAATCGCATCAGCCCGACTTATTTCCGTAGGTAAAACCTTACGTGCTTCCGAAGTTGATAACTCAAAATCAGGAATTGCCACCACAGGTATAATATCTTTGTGCCAAGTCAGATCACAAATTTTCCAACCATTCAAACCAGTGGCCGCTAAACGACATCCACCCAAAAAAGCAGGAACAACATTATCAGGATGTCCTTCCATTGCGATCGCCAATTCCATTACCTGCATATCAGACAACGGCGAACCCGCTAACGCATTACCAGCAACCAACCCACCCACAATAGCAGTAGCAGAACTTCCCAAACCCCGCGCCAAAGGTACACCCAACTTAATCTCTATTTTCACAGAAGGCGGAGTTTCTTGGATATGCTCATATAACTTCACAAAAGCCTGATAAAGCAGATTACTTTCATCAGTTTGCACCTTATCCGCTTCCGTCCCAGAAACCTGAATCACCAAACCGCCATCATTGCGAGTAAACTTAAATTGATTGTGTAGTTGCAAAGCCGCACCGATGCAGTCAAAACCGGGACCCAAATTAGCAGTAGTAGCAGGAACTTGAACAGTAACAGTAGACATGGTGAACAATTAAAAATTAAAAATTAAAAATTAAAAAAGGGGTGCTTTATTAGCATCCCATATCAAGAGGCAATTTTTTCATCACCAGAAAATATTACACAAGAAGGCAGGAGTACAGGAGTTCAGGAGATTTTTTTCTTGCCTTTTTACTGTCACCTGTCACCTGTCACCTGTCACCTATTATTTACTTCACAGTCGCCAAAACCGAGTTCACCTCAACATCAGCAATATTCGGAGTTAAGAAACCTGCATAAATACCAGGCTTAGTTTCAGAAATCACAGTGTAAGATTGACGTACCTGGGCATTAATAGCCACAGTTGTAGCGTCATACATCTGCATCGCCACTTTAGGATAGAAACCAATACCGATAATTAAAACGAGAAAACAGGCTGCAATAAACACTTCACGGGGTCTAGCATCAGTGTAAAGTGATTGACCTGGTAATAAACAATCAGTACCAAAACAAGCAGTACCTTCATCTTCCAGGTTTTCCGAACCTCCATTATTGATATCACAAATCAATGCTGCATCCTTACCATAAAATACCTGACGCAGCATAGAAAGTAGATAAATAGGTGTGAGGATAACGCCCACAGCGGCGAGGAAAACTGTCACTGTGCAGAAAGTGGAACTATAAACATCACTGGTTGTTACACCCACAAACACCGAGAGTTCACCCACAAAACCACTCATACCGGGTAAAGCCAGAGATGCCATTGCACCTATAGTAAACAACGCAAACACCACAGGCATGGCTTGTCCAATACCACCCATATCCTTCATCACCATTGTATGGGTGCGGTCGTAGGTGACACCTGCCAGGAAGAATAACACGGAGGCGATTAAACCATGTGATATCATTTGCAACATAGCCCCATTCATCCCTAAATCGGTGAAGGAAGCTAAACCTAGCAGTACAAAACCCATGTGAGAGATAGAAGAAAAGGCTAAACGCCGTTTCATGTTAGTTTGGGCAAAGGAGTTTAACGCACCATAGATAATATTGACCACACCGAGAATAGCTAGAACTGGTGCAAAGTAAATATGGGCATCGGGTAAAAGCTGCATATTCAGGCGAATTAAACCATAACCGCCCATTTTCAGTAACACACCTGCCAAAATCATAGATACAGGGGAAGATGCTTCACCGTGGGCATCTGGCAACCAGGTATGTAAGGGGAAAATCGCCAACTTCACCCCAAAGGCAACAAACAAACCTGCATAAAGCAGTAATTGTAAACCGAGAGGATAACTTTTAGTAGCTAAGTCACTGATATCAAAACTGAGAACACCGTCACCTTGTAAACCCATTGCTAGGGCGGCTACTAAGATAAATATAGAAGCTGCTGCGGTATATAGTATAAATTTGGTTGCGGCGTAGCGTCGTTTTTGACCACCCCAAATGGAAACTAATAGATATACAGGGAGTAGTTCTACTTCCCATGCGATGAAAAATAACATCAGGTCTTTGGCAACAAACACCCCTATTTGTGCCGAATATAGCACCAACATTAAAAAGTAAAATAGGCGTGGTCTGCGGTCAACTTGCCAAGCTGAAAATATAGAAAGGGTGGTGACAAAACCTGCTAAAAGTACCAAAGGCGCAGAAATACCATCCACTGCCACAGACCAGTTTAGTCCCAGGGTAGGCATCCAAGCATAATTTTCTATTAGTTGGAAACTCGCATCAGCAGGATTGTAATGTGTCCAGAAAGCATAGCACATTAACGCAAAGTCAGCGATACCCACACCTAAGGCATACCAACGGACAAGTTTACCGTCTTTATCAGGTAGTACAGGAATCAGAAAGGATGCAAGGAGAGGGAGGAGGATAATCGCGGTCAGCCAAGGAAATTGTTCCGCCATCATGTCAATAGAGAAAAATACTTATTTGTGTAATGATGACATTGTACTAAACTTTGTAACAATTTCTTTATAAATTTTTACCTTTGGTTGGTATAGAGAGAATAAATACCTAGAAAATTCCTATGCTAAGGATTGATCAGGGTATATATGGCTGATATGATAAGATTTAGTTATGTTATGAGTTGTATGAGTTGCGATCGCACTATTAAATTATTAAGTTAAATCTATTAAATCCATGACAGAGATTCAATTAGTCACAGAAGGTCTTTATAATCAAGATCAGTACCTATGGTTAGAGCTTGTCCTAAGTTGACAATTTAATAGACAAACCTATGAGTGACTTTATGTTTAAACCTCATGAATTTGCTAAAAAAATCGGAGTTTCAGTCAAGACCTTGCAAAGATGGGATGTTGAAGGAAGACTTCCAGCCAAAAGAACATTGTCGGGGCATCGTTT
>NZ_JADEXH010000031.1:0-74772 GCF_015207205.1 Sphaerospermopsis sp. LEGE 08334
CAGGCTTTGGTTGATTTAATCCGCAATTCTGATAATAAATATACCAAGAGAAGGGCGGCTGAAAGCTTAGGAAAAATAGGAAATGGCAATGAATATGCTATCCAGGCTTTGGTTGATTTAATCCGCAATTCTGATAATGAATATACCAAGAGAAGGGCGGCTGAAAGCTTAGATAAAATTACAGAAGTTGAACAAATGGCAATGGTAATTACTCATTTGCACAAATATTTACCAAAAGATGTTTATGAAAAAGATTATTTGAGTTTTGACACAAAAATTTATCAACTTTTCTGGAACTTTGCCCAAAACCTGAGTTACCCTGAATTTTATGCAGCTTGGCAGCAAGGAATTGAAAATTAAACAAATGGGAGTTCAAGGAAAATAATCTCACCCCTCTCCAAACCTCTCCCCCCGTGGGGGAGAGGCTTTAAATTCTCAATTTCTAGTAATAAAAATTATTCTTATTCCCTCTCCTTGTAGGAGAGGGTTAGGGAGAGGTTCTTCCCATACTTGGAAAATTCAAAATTAACTATGGTGTAATCACAGACTTAGCCATTTCTACCAAATCTTTCTGGTTTCCTGCTTTTATGCCAATAGTGTACTGTACTCCTTTTTGTCGCCAGGTTAAGGTAGAATCAGAACAATTAGCACCACATTTAGCATCTACAAAATAAGCAGTAATACCCTTTGCTAAAGATACCGCTTTACCAGTGAGTTTAGGGGTTTTACTATTAATAGCTTCTGCACTAATCATACCAAGACGACAAGCTGTACCTCCAGTACAATCAGAGCTAAATCCTAGTAATATATCATACTTGTTTTTGTTGGCAGTTTCGATAATTGCGTAAAGTGGGTTTTCCCCTTCCAAACCAGGAATATAGTTAGGTAATAAAATTGTAATTTTCGTATTTTTTTTTAATTTAGGGATAATTGATTTAAAAACTGGATGTGGTTGAGCAGTTTTACTATTAACCTGCTGTTTTGCTATTACCTGCGGCTTATTTTTTACCGATGCTTGAGCAACATCATGAAAATAGCTGCTACCAACTAGGAAAAACAAAGTTAAGAAAGCACTACTTTTTTTTAAATTGAAAATCATATTTACACACCTGGGTAATTAAAAATAATAATACAACTATAACAATCCTTAATCTTTCGTCAATAAGAAAATTACTGAATTCTTCAAATAATCCTGAAAATGCTTAAATACTGAAAATCTTGATCCTGACAATCTGCGTTTATCTGCGTTCTTATCCTGAAAATCTTGATTCTGACAATCATAAATCCTGTAAATCAAAAATTTAAAATGTCTAAAGATTCTTCAATTTCTAAATCTAAAATAATCGCTTGAGTATCTTTGTGTTCTTCTATTTTCCCATTTTGCCAATACAAATCCGCTGCTTTCTGGAAATCTTCAATTGCTCCCTGTTTATCTCCTATAATTAATCTGGCATTTCCTCGATTATAATAAGCATCTGTATAATTAGGTTTAATTTTGATCACTTTACTAAAATCATTGATTGCTAATTCATAGTTGCCTAAATCAAAATGAGCGTTACCACGATAATAATAAATATCTTCATCATTAGCATTTATCTTAATTGCCTGATTGTAATCTTCAATTGCTCCTTCATAATCCCCTAATTCATAACGAATATTTCCTCGATTTTTATAATCTATAATATCATCATTCTTGTCAAGAATATCATCTTGTAATTCAATTCCTTTAAGTATTTTTTTCTGCTCATATAAAACCTGCTGATTTTGTGAATCTATATGATCATTATCTATAGAAGTGGGGAAATTTTCTAAATAAGATAATAAACCTCCACCGTATAATAGTTGATGGATACCAAAGGAAATTTTACCAGTTTTTAATTTAATCATTTTTGTCGGTAAAAATCCTGCGAAAAATAAATGATATTCTGATTGCGCTTCATTAACTTCTTGTTTAATTAAAATACAAACAATAACTGTATTTTTTTCAACTTCCTCTGCACTTACCGACCATCTTACCTGCTCAATTGTACCATGACGAGATTTAACTTGTATACGAATTTCCGGATTTTTGGTTAGTGTAAAATCATGTCTTCCATCTCCTCCCATTCGTTTTTCATAATCAACTTCTGTAATGAAATCTGCTAAACGTTCTTTAACAAGTTCTTCTCCTAATTTACCTTTAAGATTACTAATAAAAACGTTACGCACTGGGGAAGTGCGTTTATATTTTTCTGCCATTAACCAGCAAAAATTCCTTAATATTGTTAATCTTTCTCCTGAAATAATAGTTAATTCACTATAATTTCCTGGTGTTTCACAGTGCAGGAGACAACCAGAATTTAATCTTTTAATAAAATCAGATTGTAGCGATCGCAATAAAGTAATCCAATCCATTTCACTAGGGAACAGGGAACAGGGAACAGGGAACAGAAAATAGGAAATGGGGAACAGGGAATAGGTGAAATTATTACTGTCACCTGTCACCTGTCATCTGTCACCTACTTCCTAAAATGTTACCTGTTCACCAGGTTTAGCTGCAATAACTCGCGTAGCTAAATTGTTTTTTTCTAATAATCCCTGAAATTCTTCAACACTTCCCTTTGCTTGCAAAAAGTTGTTTAATACACCCTCAAATTGAACATCTCCACCAGCAGCAGTAGGAAGAATAATTCGAGGTTGTAACCATTTAGCAACTTCTAAAGCACTATTCATTCCTTTAATTATTGGTAGTCCCAAAGGTAAACTTAAATCAATAATTGGTGTAATTACCACATCTACTGGTGCAAACTGCTGGAGTTGGTTTGAATGATTTCCATGGGGTTCATAATACAGTTTTACACCACTTGCTAACTCTTTGATCAGATACCCATTTTCTAACAAATTCGGTCCAATTTGAGAACCGGGAAAAGCTTTAATTTCTACTTGATTATTTAAAGTGAAAGTCTCACCATGATCAAGAGTGGTTATATTTTTATAACCCAATTCTTTTACTACTTTAGTTGCATTGGGAGACGCAACAACCTGAATATTCTTATCCAGTTTTTTCAAAGTTGGGGGATGTGCATGATCTTCCAAACCTTGAGACAACAAAATCCAATCTATATTTTCTGGTATGGGTCGATCTTGCGTTCGAGAACCTTTAAATAACCAATCTAAATTATTAAAGGTTAATGAGTCCACCAACCAAGGATCTAAAAGTATCCGCTGTCCACCAATTTCCATTAACCAACTATTGCTGTCTAACCAAGTGAAATACATAACTTTGAAGGTAGTAAGAGTAGTGCTGATTTTTATTATTAATTATAATATTAATTATAATATTTATGATAGTTTTACGAACTGATCACACTGATTTTAAACACGAATACACGGCTGGTTAATTACGAATTATCAATTGTCAATTGTCAATTGTCAATTGTCAATTATCCTTCGCTCCTAATATTTGTAATAGTTTTTCCACATTATCTATATCTCCTACTATACGCCGAATTGGATGAGGCCAAACCTTAACGAGTGTAGGAGTTGCCAAAACCTGATCAATTTCTGCTTGCTCTGGATGTGTTAAAACATCAATTACCTTGAGGGTGTAAGGATAACCAAGCGATCGCTCTAATAATTCGTGTAAACTTTCTAAAATTCGCTCAGTAGTCATACTATGACCAGCAACAAACAAACGCAATACATAACCTTGACCATTCAATTTTCCCTGTTGTGGATGTAAATGATTTTGCTGATATCTGGATGGTATATCTGCACGATCTAAACGCACAATTAAATCATGATCTTCCCAGAGTTGGGGAAAAGAAGAACGATAAGTAGCTAACACCATGCGATCGCATAAACCCTCTTGCCAAGGTGCTGTTTGCCACACTATATCCCCCGTACCAAAAATTGCCCTCAGTACCGACTGATGACGCATCACTGCTGGATAAGCTTCCGCAAAAGTCTGTACTTGTTGTGTCCGTGGATTTAACCAATGATCAATAGTAGCTGTATAACAAGGTACTAAAAAATGTGGCGGCTCTGATAAATCCAGAATTTCCTGCAAAGCCGTACACAAATGTAAATGCCATCGACCTTGCTTACTAGGGTCAATACAGTAAATTAAATCTCCCCCTGGTGTAAAAAGAGCAATACCTTTAAACAACTGGGGTGGAGATAGTTTGTCTGTGGTTAGCTTGGTCATTATGCTTTTTCAGGGAACAAGGAACAGGGAACAGGGAATAGGGAATAGAAGGCAAAGGGCAAAAGGCAAAAGGCAAAAGGCAAGAGATAAAAAATATTCTCGCCCTGCTTCCCCTGCTTCCCCTGCCTCCTGCCTCCTGACTCCTTATTAAACACGACCTCTGAGGAATTGCATCATTTCATTAGGAGTTGGTGACATTTCAATAGCGGTTTCCTCAGTAATGCGACCTTCCTGATAGAGATTGAATAGAGACTGATTCATAGTAATCATGCCATCAAAACCGGCTTGTTTCATCAACTCCCCAATATCATCATACTTAGCATCTTTAATCCATTCTTTAATCGCCTCAGTGTTAATCAGGATATCGTGGAAAGCTGCCCGTTTACCATCCGTCGTGCGACACAAACCTTGGGCAATTACCGCCACTAAAGACTCGGAAAGTGCCACCCGCATAGCATCTTGTTCTTCACCAGAGTACAAATTAAGAATCCGTTCAATAGTTTTCACCGCGCTGTTAGTGTGCAGTGTTCCCATAACCAAGTGACCAGTTTGAGCCGCTTTCAAGGCAGTATTCACCGTTTCTTTATCCCGCATTTCCCCCACCAGAATCAAATCTGGGTCTTCCCGCAAAGCTGCTTTCAAGGCGTTGTCAAACTTACGGGTGTGCATTCCCACTTCCCGCTGCTTCACCAAAGACTTGCGACTTTGATGCACAAATTCAATCGGATCTTCAATAGTGATGATATGCTTGGGCATTTCTCGGTTGATGTAGTCAACCATTGCCGCCATTGTCGTAGATTTACCAGAACCAGTAGGACCAGTCACCAAAATCAAACCTTTGTGATAATGACAAATATCCCGAAAAATCGGCGGTAATCTCAACTGATCAATTGACAATATTTTCAAGGGAATTAACCGCAGCACCATTGCATAACCGCGCAAAGAGTCAAAAACGTTAATCCGTACACGGGCAAATTCGTACTGAGTCGCACCGTCAAATTCCAGGTTATCCTGAAAGCGTTGGATTTCTGCATCAGTCATGATCTCATGCAACCAATTAACAAAAGTTGCCTTATCCGTTTCTGGATAGTTCGTTACTTGAATTTCTCCTCGGTTACGGAAACGGGGTATTTCACCTATCCCCAAGTGAACGTCAGAATATCCTTGATCAAAAGCTTCTTGAACAATTTGAGCTAGGGTGAGTCCCGCAGGTGGTTTAGAAGTTGCCGGAACTGTTGCCCTTGGTGCTGCCATTGGTGGTGGTGCTACTGGACGTTGACCTGCTACTGGGGGAGGTGGTGGTGCATTGCCAGCTGGTAAACCTACTCTGGGATTCTGCAACATTTGTGTACTATTGCGTTGTGTCATAGATGTTGCTATCGATGGCGCTGGTGGTGCTGGTGGTGCTGGTGGTTTGGGTGGTAGATTGCGAGATGGTAATTCTGTCATATATCTTCAACTTGGGTAGATCAAAAATGAAATCGACAATTAATTTCTTGATGAATTACAAAGCACTATTTTGAGTTTAAGCCTGGGAAATTAAGCACAGCAGTCAGTTTGAGTTCATCCACCTCCGTCTGTGTTTTTTTCGCAGCTAATTCCAGGATTTATTAGTTATATACAAATTCTTTCATCAATATAACCTGGTTTTACACAGGTTAACCTTCAGTATTAAAACGTAAATATTTCTGTAATGCTATGTAATTTTTCTACCTGAAATTACAAATACCTAATTTTTCAACCCCCAGATGAGAAATTTGTCAGCTATAGAAGGCACCAAGGAAGAGGATTTGCGGCAACTTTACTTTTAGTTACATACTTCGGTTTTTTACGCCTTTCTACTTAGGACTTAGGCAAGATTGGACTAAAGACCTGATTCTCCTGATTCTTGCGTAGGGGTAATTCATGATTACCCCTGCTTTCGTTCTGTTTTGCATCAGTCCTGCATAACTTTTTCAGCCCCGTCTCTTGAATTATGAGAACCGATCCTAATTTTGATAAGAAATGTTAAGTAAAGCAGGTCATTAATTTCGGAGATCATGATTGGACTATTCTCTCCACAAGGTTATATTCCTCAAGATATATGCTCAAGCAAGACTGACTACACAAAGGGGCATTTGAGGAGATATCCATAATTACAAAAAATAAACTGTAAAGTTTAGTAAAGAAATGCTCATCTTTTCCATAAGTTTCTATATACTGGATTTCACTGAGTCAAAACAGTTAACTCGTCAACAGCGAGGCACAACTGAAATTCAAATTTAAACTTTGCTGTGTATTTGGGAGGAAAAGTCATGGTTTCGGCTCAAAGCTCTAATCAAGGGAAGACCTACTCCTTGTTAATGATTAAAAGCTTTTTAATCTGGACTTTCACATTGGCAGTATGTTTGTTGGTTGTCGGTTTTCCATTAGTTGTAGTAATGGCTACGGTCGGATGCCTGTTGTCGATAGTCCTACAATCTGTAATGCCTGTCAGTGCTGTGTTGCTGGTAGCAGGTGGTTTAATTATGTTTAATGTTCTGACAGTTTTGATCGTGGCTGGTGTACTAACTGCTAAAGGTGTTCATCCTAAAGAAGTTAAATGGTTAAGCTGGCTACATGGTGAGGCAGAAAAAGTGCAAACCACGGTTTATGCTGCTTGTCCTTTAACTTGCGAACTCAAATAAATAACATTGCTAAATTCGACAAACAGTGCATCTGCCCGGTTAAGCCGGGTTTTTTCATGTTTGAGGGAACAGGGAACAGGGAACAGGTGACAGGTGACAGGTGACAGGTGACAGGTGACAGGTGACAGGTGACAGGTGACAGGTGACAGGTGACAGGTGACAGGTGACAGGTGACAGGTGACAGGTGACAGGTGACAGTGAATAGGCAAGGCGAGCAGGGAACAGGTGACAGGTGACAGTGAATAGGCAAGGCGAGCAGGGAACAGGGGGAAGTTAATAACCCAATGCCCAATGCCCAATGCCCAATGCCTAATAACTAATAACTAATGACAAATGTCTAATGTCTAATGTCTAATGTCTAATATCTAATGACTAATGACTAATGACTAATAACTAATGACTAAAAAAATTGGCATTATTTTAGGTACTCGTCCTGAAGCGATTAAACTAGCACCAGTAATTCAGGTTTTCCAAAGTTCTCCAGATGTGGAAGTACAGGTTATTCTTACAGGACAGCATCGGGAGATGGTTGCACAGGTGATGCAGCTATTCAACCTCAAAGCAGATCATAATTTAGAGATTATGCAGCCTAAACAATCGCTGAATGATATTACCTGTAGGAGTTTGCAAGGTTTAGAAGCTTTATTTAAAGAACTAAATTTAGATTTAGTGATAGTTCAGGGAGACACTACAACAGCTTTTGCAGCAGCTTTGGCGGCTTTTTATCAAAAAATCCCCGTTGGTCATGTGGAAGCGGGGTTAAGAACGGATGATTTATTTAATCCCTATCCAGAAGAAGCTAATAGAAGGTTAATTTCCCAAATTACTCAATTACATTTTGCCCCTACTTCCCTAGCGGTGGAAAATTTGCAAGCTTCAGGAGTTTTGGGAGAAATTCACCTCACGGGGAATACGGTAATTGATGCGTTATTGAATGTGGCTGCAACCAACCCAGCTTGTGAGATACCGGGTTTAAACTGGGGTGAATATCGGACAATTTTGGCTACAGTGCATCGTCGGGAAAATTGGGGTGAACCACTGCAAGCGATCGCCCAATCATTTTTACAGATTTTAGACAAATTTCCTGATACCGCTTTATTACTGCCTTTACACAAAAACCCCACTGTGAGAGAACCATTACAGCAATTATTGGGTAAACATCCCCGAATATTTTTGACAGAACCATTAGACTATGCAGAATTAGTAGGAGCAATAGGGCGATCGCATTTATTATTAACAGACTCCGGTGGTTTACAAGAAGAAGCTCCCAGTCTCGGTAAACCTGTGTTAGTTCTCAGAGACACCACAGAAAGACCAGAAGCTGTCACCGCAGGGACAGCTAAACTGGTGGGAACGGAAATTGAAAGTATTGTTACTGCTGCCAGTGAGTTACTGAGTAACCCAGAAGCTTATACCGCAATGGCTAATGCTATTAATCCCTTTGGTGACGGCCATGCAGCAGAACGCATTTTGCAAATTGTGAAAAATTATTTGAGAATTAGTAATGGGTAATGGGTAATTGGTAATGGGTAATTGGTGATTGGGTAAATTATCAATTATCAATTATCAATTAATACCCAAAGCCCTTATACCGCAATGGCTAATGCTATTAACCTCTTTGGTGACGGCCATGCAGCAGAACGCATTTTGCAAATTGTGAAAAATTATTTGAGAATTAGTAATTGGTAATGGGTAATTGGTGATTGGGTAAATTACCAATTATCAATTATCAATTATCAATTGATACCCAAAGCCCTGCGAGTTGATGGACCAACTATACCATCTACAAGCAATCCATTTCGGCGTTGAAAATTGCGAACTGCACTAGCAGTGCTAGATCCATAAACACCATCAACTCTGATCCCTAAAGCTCTTTGCACGGTTCTCACACGCTCACCTCTAGCACCTGGTCTTAATAATACTCGACCACCAACACCAACCCCAGAATGACGACGATATCTACCAGGAGTAGTACCTAACCATCTTTCCGCAACATAATATCCTTGGTAACGTCCAGAAGTAATTTGAGCAAAACCATTTCTCACATTACCAGTATTGCCAATATCTGTACCATTAGGTACACACGCTACAGATGAGTTAGCGGTGCTAGGACCCCTACGGATAAATAAACAACTACCATTAGTTCTGACATATTCGGCGGAAGCTTGCTGAAGGGGAGCAAGGGAAGTAACAAAAACACTCACACCAGCTAACGCTAACCAAGCAGAAGACTTGAGTAATTTTTGCCAATTAGACTGCAATTTGGGCAAATTCAATTCTAAATTAACCGGAGTCTCTTCATTAGCCATGTACATATAGGAATAAGCCATATATTCCATGATTTTCTGCTCCTTTATGTAAATAATTGGGATATTGCAAAAAATGACTTTGCTTTTTTCTAGATTTAATCTAGATGTATTTTATACTCCTGATTTAGCAGAGTTGTTAACACCTTATTCCGGCCTTTCAACTGTCACAGTACCGTATTTTTAAGGAATCATCACATACTTAACTAAACAGTATTTTTAATTGCTAGTTAATTACCAGCTTGCTGGAAATTATCAAAATTATCAGCACGAATTTGACTACCATTGCGCCATACTTCTACCTTTTCTGGACTAACTAAGTAAGAAAAAGAACCGTTATCTGCTCGATATTTATTTTCACCAACATTCCAAGCAAGTATCTTGACAGCTTGACTCGTATCTTGCTTTAATTGCCCAATATAAAAAAGTTGACCATTTTCGTTACAGACTTGAATACGAGCTTTTGCAGTTTCACCTGTGATCACTATAATTCCAGTACATTCGTGATTAACTTTTAATTCGTGATTAACTTTTACGGGTGGAACATTGACGGGAACGGGTTGTGAAGGTGAAACTGGTTTATCTAAGGGTAGTTTAGCAGTGGTGGAAGATGATAAAAGTTTCAGAGGATCAATTGCTAATCGACTATTTTGATAAAATTCAAAATGCAAATGAGGCGCTGTACTGTTACCTGTTGATCCCATTTCTGCAATAATTTGTCCTTGAGTCACCGTTTGACCTTTGCTAACTAACAAACGATTATTGTGACCGTAGACTGTCATAGTACCATCGGGGTGTTTAATTTCAATAAAATTACCTAATCCCCAATCATCCCAACCAGCTTTTACCACTTTACCAGATGCAGCCGCATAAATAGGAGTTCCCATAGCACCTGCAATATCAATTCCTTCGTGTTGATGTTTACGGAAACTTTGGGAAATTATCCCCTGAGTCGGCCAAATTAAGTTGCTACTAGGTAAAAGAGTTTGGTTAACTGCGGAAGCTTTGACTACTGGAGGTGATGCAGAGGTAGTTGTACTAATAACAGTTGTTAAAGATATCAACCCTATCAAGATATAAGCACATAATCGAGAAATAATATTTTTGTTCATAAAAAACTCTCAAGTTCTTTTCTAAAGTTCTTTATTTGCTGTTTCAGCATTACTCACCTAGTATCAGGAAAATTGCTTAACGGGTGACAAGACGGTTGAAGATGAGATGTGGCAATAATTTGAGAAAATAAGGGGGGTAAAAAATAGGGGCAATGTTTTGGAAACTATGAGTAGGAAAACCTTGCACTTTGTTGGTTTTTACCTCGTTTCCAAATACAAAAAACTCCTTGATATCCTTGAACTCCTGACTCCTTGAAATCCTTAATCTTCAAGGACAGACTTTTTCAGCAAACCCTATTTAATATTGCTGTTTATTGGAAGAGAAAATATAGAAATAAAGGCTCAAAAGAACCCAGGTATAGACAATTATGGATTTATGGTATGGAATTATGGGCTGATTTAGCTCTGAACTTAATCGCTCTCAAGCCTCATAAACGCCTCTTTTTTCAGCGTGGCTTTCAGGGTCTATCCCTTATGAAACAAGCTTTTTAACCACCTTGTCACCCGTTAAGAAAATCCAGATTTCATCAAAAAAATAAACCCCCGACTTCCCAAAGAAATCGAGGATTTAAGTATTATAGCATTTACCAAGTTAGTGATTGAGGTACAGAGTTTTTTATCTTAGGGAATTGGGAATTGGGAACAGTAAATAAATTAGGGTGTACCTCATGAGACTGGGAAACGCTATATTCAGTTAACAGTATTCAATTAAACAGCCGCTAATTCCTTAGTAGGAGGTTTACTGTTACGAATATTATTGATTGCTTCTGCATAATCAGGAGCGTTAAACACAGCAGAACCCGCTACAATAGCATTAGCGCCGGCTTCCAAAACTTGCCAGGTGTTATTGGCTTTGAGTCCACCGTCAACTTCGATCCAAGGATCTAAACCGCGTTCATCACACATTTGACGCAGTTTGCGAATTTTGGGAACTACGCTAGGAATAAAGCTTTGTCCACCGAAACCGGGGTTAACGCTCATAATTAGCACTAAATCACACAGTTCCAGTACGTATTCAATTAATTCTAAAGGTGTACCGGGGTTTAGCACAACACCAGCTTGTTTACCGAGTTCTTTGATTTGTCCCAAAGTCCGGTGTAAGTGAGGTGAAGCGTTATGTTCAGCGTGTACAGAAATAATATCCGCACCAGCTTTAGCAAAACCTTCTACATATTTTTCTGGTTCCACAATCATTAAATGGACATCCAGAGGTTTGGTTGTAATCGGACGAATCGCCTCCACAACCAGAGGACCGATTGTAATATTAGGTACAAAACGTCCGTCCATTACATCAACGTGAATCCAATCTGCTCCCGCTTTGTCTACAGCACGAATATCGTCACCCAGACGACTAAAATCTGCTGATAGGATAGATGGAGAGATAACTATAGGCTTTTGAGATGGTTTTTGGGTCATGGTTAGCGGGTTCTTAATCGTCCTTGTCTGTAAGCATTGTAACAAAATATGGATTTTTTGGAAATTGGTGATTGGTGATTGGTGATTGGTGATTGGGTATTGGGGGTGATTGGGTTATTTATCTTCCCATCTTCCCATCTTCCCATCTTCCCACCTCTTCCCTGTTCCCTGTTCCCTGATAACTAACTATGAAAAAACGCTACTATGAAAAAACTCTGGATAATCTGCGGTTTGGCTGTTTCTTGTTTAACTGTGCCAGTATTGGCATTTGTAAAGTTGAGCAGTTCTTTAGGTAGTAGTGGTATTGATGCACTTAAATTACATCAACCACCATACAATTTAACTGGGCGCAAAATTGCGATCGGTCAGGTAGAAATCGGTCGTCCTGGTATGTTTGGGTTAGATAAAGCAGTCTCTAAAAATCGCGCTATTTCTCCTGTAGCGGTGTTTTTACGCAATACACCAGCTAAATCAAATTCTGGTGTAGACCCTCATGCTTATAATGTGGCTACGGTGATGATCAGTAAAGATAAAGCTTGGCCAGGAGTTGCACCAGACGCAAAATTATATTCTTCTGCGGTGGGATCTACCAGAAATATGGGTCAAGCGGAAGAGTGTTTATCCACTCAACATATAGCATTACAAAATGGTGGTGATGTTCGTGCTATTAACTTTAGTTTTGGTGAACCTTTGTACCGTGATCCTCGACCAAATGCGGTTTTAGATGGTCAAGCTTTGCTGACTTTATGTATTGACTGGTCAAGTCGGGTGCATAATGTGGTGTATGCGATCGCCGGGAATCAAGGCAAAGGTGGGATTCCCATTCCTACAGATAATTTTAACGCAATTAACGTGGCTTTTTCATCTGCTAGGGAGGGAATTTTTAATAAAGTTCATGTTTCTAATTTAGCAGGAAATAATCAAGGAGTAGGCGATCGCCTCGCAGGTAAAGAATTTAATATTGGTGGACGCAGATCCATCGGTTTAGTTGCTCCTGGTACTAACATTCCTGTGATTAATCCCGATGGTAAATTAAATAAAGCTACAGGTTCAAGTTTTGCCGCACCTCACCTAACAGCTACCATTGCATTATTACAAGAATTTGCCGATAGACAGTTAAGAATTAAACAGCAAAATTGGACTATTGATGCGAGAAATCATCAAGTTATGAAAGCTGTATTATTAAATTCAGCAGAGAAAATTCAAGATAGTGGTGATGGTTTGCGGTTGGGAATGACCAGGACTTTAGTTGATAAGCAAAATCGAGATTGGTTTATTTCCGATGCTTACAAAAATCCCAAAATTCCCTTAGATGATCAAATGGGTGCTGGACATTTAAATGCTTTTCGTGCCTATCAACAATTTATGTTTGGTCAATGGCAACCTACCGCACCTATTCCGCCTATTGGTTGGGATTATAACACAATTAATGCTAATTCTGCTTTAGAATATAGATTAGAAAAACCATTAAAACAAAATAGTTTTGTAGCTATCACCTTAACTTGGGATCGATTAGTAGCATTAAATGATAAAAACCAAAATCAATTATATGATGAAGATGAAACTTTTATAGATAAAGGTTTAAATAATCTGGATTTATTCCTGGTATCAGCAGATTCACAAAAAACGGAAATTGCTACTTGTGCTTCTGTGAGTGAAATTGATAATGTAGAGCATATTTTTTGTCCTGTTCCTACTAATGGTAAATATAAAATTCGGGTGCAGTTTAAACAACAAGTCAACGAACCAACTCAAGCTTATTCATTAGCATGGTGGACTGTTCCCGGAAATTAGTTATTTGATAATAATTTTAGTGAAAATAACCCCATTGTAACGATTATACAATTATGAAATATTCTGAATCATGACTTATGTAAGGGTTTAGCACTGCTAAAACCCTAATAACTTCTGATTCGTGAATTATAATGAATTACGGATGAGAACCTACTGTTAAAGGTTCTGGAAGTTGTCTTCCTTGTAATTGATATTCTTCAATTAAAAGTTCTAAAACTTCTTCTCCATTCTTGAGTGCTTCAGCATAAGTTTCTCCGTGGGTATGGGCATAAGATCCAAACTCTGGTAAGCTAACTATATATTTTTGATCTTCATCAGACCACTGAATTAAAATACTATAATGGTGATTCATACCTACTCTTCCTCATGATTTAAACTTTCTAAATCTTTCAGTGCATTTCTCACATCTCGTTCTTGATATCTATCAGCATCTGCTCCGTCTTTACCAGATAAAATCAAACTATAGGATAACTGAGGATGACTCCAAACAGTATGACTTCCTTTACCTGGCCTATAAGTAAAACCAGCTTTTAATAGTTGAGCTTTGAGTTGTCGAATTTTTTGAGGCACAAGTAAAAATCCTTGATCAAAACAATCTTTCTTTCAGCTTTTATACTGTTACCCCTGTTTCCAGGGGGTGAGAAGTGATTTAAATCAAACTTTCAGGATCAACTCCTAAATTATTCAACATTTCAGCTAATTTTTTCGCTTTTTCCTCACTTTGTTGAATCCTTTCCTCTGGTGTTAAAAATCTTTTACCATTTTCATCAAACCAATATAACCATTCTCTGGTTATTCCTTGATAAGTTCCCTTTTCTTTACCGATTCCTAAACCAATTTCTGGCAACCAAACGGGATTTCCAGTAATTAAAATATATTCCCCATCCACTAATTTATAAACCTCTAAAGTTTCTTTGATTTTCCGTTGGGGATTATATACCACATAATATAAAATCCCTAAATCATGGGCATAAAATTCTTTTTTAGTGCTATATTCATTTCTGTAGGTTTGGGAAACAACTTCTAACACTAAACTGGGTAATTTCTGTTCTTCCCACAAAACATAACTAGAACGTAATTTTTCATGAATTACCCTGGGAATACCAATACTTAAAAACCCATCTGGTACTATTGCAGGTTGATTGGGATCATAATATATTCCCATGTCCACACCAAAAAACCAATCCCATCTTTGAGACCAGATTAAGGCTAACATGGCTTTTAATAAACCGGGAATTAAATCTTGTAGTTCGTTATCCACTGGTGTTTCGTCGGAGTCGGGTAGTTCTTCTGATGAAGGTAAGCAATGCAAAGGATTGTAATTTAGCATAATTGATGCTACCAGTTCTATTTTTAGTATATATTAGGTAGGTGACTGGTGACTGGGGAAAAAAATTTGAGATTTTAGATTCTAGGTTTTAGATTTTAGATTGAAGTTGAAAAAATCCAAAATCCAAAATCCAAAATCCAAAATCCAAAATCCAAAATTAATAACTCCTGACTCTTGAATTAAGTTATGAAAACATAACGTAAAAATCCGTTACCAAAACTGTAACCAGCAAAGATTTATGTATTTTGTATGCGATAGTGAACATCTGACACATCATTAGCGTCTAACTTGATAGAAAGCTGAAACAAAAAATGAGGTAGCAGATGAACCGACACAAGTTTATTGCTGTGCAAGGAAATTTCTTACAAAGACGGTACGGAGTTAGTTTGGGTAGACGCTACGTTTTAGCAGCAGCTAGTATTGTAATGCTGAGTGTATTGGGATATTCAGCAGTAGATAACAATACAAATTTAATCAGTAAATCTTCCCCAAGCAATACTGAATCTCTCTTAGCTGGAGATAATGATTATTTGTGATAGATTTTGGTTGTGTTTTGGTGTCTTAATGCCAATCATCTATTACAAAAACATCACTGCTGTTATATCTTGGTTGGTTAGGTCTGTGCATCGCTACACCTATTGTTTGACTGCAAAAACCACGGGATAGCATCTGCAAATAAGCGGTTTTTCTGCTGGTATTCACCCCTGAATGAAATAATTGTCAATTATCAATTGTCAATTGTCAATTATCAATACTCCTTGATATCCTTTTAATAATGTGTACCGGTTTTGCGATGGTTAACAGCAGTTACAGTATCCGGTTTGAGTAATTTACCATTATCTACAGTGGCATATACTACCCAATGATCACCACATTCTAGACGTTGGTTAACGGAACATTCTAAATATGCAGCAGCATCAGTCAGGACTGCACAACCATTATCAGCTTCTACCGTTTGGAAATTAGTAAACCTGTCTTCTCCGGGGGCGAAATTTTTACGGAAATGTCTTATGTAGTCTACATGAACACCATTCGGAAGAATATTCAGGACAAACTTACCACCCGGATACATCAATGATTCAACTGCTCTTTCCTTGGCGATCGCCACTGTAATTCCTGGAGGATTAAAGGTAGCTTGAGATACCCACGTCCCCAGCATTGCTGTGGAAACTTCTCCTTGTTTCGCTGCAACTACACATACAGAACCAACTATTCTTCCTACCGCTTGTTCTACAGGGGTTGCAGGTTGTTGTGGTACACGAATTTTCTTGGCTTTTTTCAAACTTTGTGCAAAGTCTGTACCTATTTCTTCGCACATTTTCAGGGTGACTTCATCGGGTTTAAACTTGACTTTCAAAGTGTCAAAAGCAAACCTATATCCCGCATCTCGCAGTTTTCCTTCTACTAAGTCTAAAGCTTCTCCACTCCAACCATAAGAACCAAACACACCTGCTAATTTACTATTATCACCAGTAGCTAACACAATACCTAAAGCAGTGTGAATAGGTGTGGGAGCATGACCACCGATGGTAGGAGTACCAATAATAAACGCATCTGCTTGTTCTACAGTACCACGAATTTCTCCAGGGGTGGCAAATTCACAATTAATAGATTTTACCGCAACACCACCTTTAGTTAATCCCCAAGCGATCGCCTGTGCTAAAGTGGCAGTGTTACCATAAGCGGAAGCATAAAGTAACGCTACGGAAATTTCCCGATCTTTTTGAGCGCGACTCCATTCAGAATATGCTTTAGTTAATTCTATCAACCTAGTGCGGATCAATGGACCATGACCCACTGCATACATCCTCACCTGCAAATCAGAAATTTTCTCTAATGCAGCTTCGACATGAGTTGCATGGGGAGCCATTAAGCAGTTAAAGTAATAACGCTGATCTTCTTTAAAAGCTTCTGAATTATCATCAAAAACTTCATCACCGCAGATATGCGACCCAAATAATTTATCAGTATAGAGAATTTGGGTTTGTTGATCATAGGTGCAAAGTGCTTCTGGCCAACGGGGACTAGGAGTAGGTAAGAATTTCAAAACATGACCTTTACCTAAATCTAAAGTTTCTTTTCCCCGCATAATCAAAACTTTAATATCTTGATCTGGGAAAGATGCACGCAAATTATTTGCACCAACCATAGAACAAACAAAAGTAATTTGCGGTGCAAGTTCTAACAGTGCTTTTAAAGTTGGTATACGATTAGGGCTAAAATGACCCAAAATCACATAATCCAATTTTCTCAAATTAACTGTATTCTGCAATGCTGCAAAATAAATATTAGTAAATCCTTCTCCCGGAGGATCAATTAATGCAGTTTTATCCGCTTCTATTAAATAGCAATTGGCGGTAGTTCCTCGACAAAGTGCATATTCAACTTCAAACCTTAGACGTGACCAACTCCTAGCTCTGAGAACTTTGGTATTGGTGGCGATCGGTAAAATTTGTACGTCCCGTGGTTTGGAATCTGTCATAGATTTTTCTGGTGAATAAAAAACTTGAGAAACCCAATTTTTAGCTGAGTTGAAAGCATTAGAAACAGAATCAGAAAAAGGCATACTATTTATCAAATATTCTTGCTAGATAAATATCTGTGTAGATAATTGACAATTGACAATTAACAATTAATTATCAATTATCAATTATCAATTATCAATTAGTAATAGTTTCCTACTTTGCGATGACGTACTGCTGTCAGTGCATCAGGTTTGGAAACTTTGCCATCTTCAACGATGCAATATAAAATCCAATGATCGCTACATTCAATGTTGCTGACTACTTGACATTCCATGTATGCAAGTGCATCGGTTAAAATTGGTGAACCGTTTTTAGCAGTTTGGGTTTTCACACCTGCAAATCTATCTGCACCGGGAAGTAAACGTTTGAGGAAGTGTTTTTTCAGGTCTTGATAATTACCTTCTTCTAACACATTTATCACAAAGCGATCGCCTATTTGTAATAAATTATCAATCGCTCGATCTTTAGCAACAGCAATGGTAAATCCTAACGGTTGAAAACTAGCTTGTGCTACCCAAGAAGCCATCATTGCACCGCTAATTTCACCTTTTTTTGCAGTTACAATATATAATCCGCTGCTAATTCTCCCTAACGCTTTTTCCATGTTCACGTCGAGAGATTTGATTTGTTTGATGTTGCGTTCTCGCACCACCCTTTGTCCCAAATCTGTACCCGCTTCTGCACAAAGTTGATAAGTTGCTTCGTTGGGAATTGATTTAATTCTAATTGCGGGAAATGCTTCTTTAATCCCTAAGTCAATAAACTTCCGTCTTAGAGTATCAATCGGTTCATCATCACCACCATAGCATTCAAATAAACCTACAAATTGTTTATTTTTAGCTACAGCTAATAAAGAACTAATACCAGCCTGTGCTACAATTGAAGAAGTAGCTGGCATTCCAATAATTAAACCTGCTGCTCTACCAGCTAATTCTTGAATTTCTTGAAAATCTGCTGTGTGTAAATCAACTACTTCTGAACCCACACCAGCTTTTTGTAAACCATCACCAATTGCATGAGCTAATTGCTCACTATAACCATAACCGGAAACATAAAACAACCCAACAGTAGTTTCTGTTTTCGCTTGTCTTTGACTCCAATTTTGATAATATTCGGTTAAAACATCGAGGTGATGATATAATAATGGTCCATGTCCATTGGCAATAATTTGAATGTTACCTAGTTCACCCATTCTCTTCATTGCATTCAATAAAGAGCGAGCATTGGGACCCATTAAGCAATCATAATAAAACCGGAAATCAGCTTCTATTGCTTCTAAATCTTCGTCAAATGTGCGATGATCACAAAAGTGCATCCCAAACGCATCACAAGTGTAAAGGATTTGGGTTTTGCGATCAAAACTAAAAATTGTATCAGGCCAGTGTAAATTTGGGGCGCTGACAAATTCTATTTCATGTCCTTTTCCGATGTTAATGCGATCGCCACTTTTAACGATTCTTTTGGAAAAAGGATCATGTACCAAACCTTCTAAAAATTGCAATGCTACTTTAGAAGCTAAAACAGTCGCTCTCGGTGCTAATTGTAGTACATCTTCTACTAAACCACTATGATCAGGTTCTGTATGACTAACAATTATATAATCAATTGTTTTCGGATTAACTAAACCTTTGAGAGTGTCTAAATATAATTGGCGAAACTTCTGATGAGAAGTATCAATTAAAACTGTTTGTTCACCCCTAATTAAATATGAATTATAGGTTGTACCGTTTTGCAATCCAAATTCAATATCAAAGCGATCGCGATCCCAATCCAGAGAACGAATCGCTGTAGTATTAGGAGCAATTTCTACAGTTTGTATAGTTAACCTTGGTTCAATTTTCTCTGATATTGCTACCATGATTTGTATCCGATTCTAAATAATATTCTTTTCTCCCCACCATTTTCTTCCTAAATTCTTTTTAAAGCTGTAATTAAGAATATATTTTGTAAAATTAAAGTTGTATCAAACAATGCTATTTTTCAGCATATTTTTTGACACGAAAATCTACGAACTCTGAACTATCTTCCAGATAATGAAACATAAACGACTTACAATTAATTGAAAGTGGATAGATCCCCGACTTCTCTGAGAAGTCGGGGATATGGGTAATACGTTTTTTAACATTGATTTACTTATAAACAAAATCCACCCACACATAATAGTGTCAGGTGGACTTGTTCAATATTTAAAGTGGAGCTTATGGGAATTGAACCCATGTCCAAACTGGGTATTAACCCCCCGCTCATTCACAGGTTTAGCCTTTCTGACCCTCAAGGCGGGAATCGTTCATTGTCCCGAACGTAGGATGCTCTGATTTAGTCTTAGCCAGCAAACCAACCAGAGAACGCTTACTGGAGCATCCGTTGGGGTTAGGTCTCTAGTCCTTAACGGAGTCAAACCAGAGACGCTCGGACCTATAAGAGGCTATTAGGCAGCAACTAGGGCTTCCTTACGAGCAAAGCTTACGATATTGTTCGCATTTACTTTTTGTTTGAGCCTTTGATTTGCGAGAGGAGACTCACTCTCGACCTGAATCACAGAGCAGCTTTCGCCAACCTGTCGAAACCGTTAAAG
The DNA here is from genome assembly GCF_015207205.1 of Sphaerospermopsis sp. LEGE 08334. Taxonomy (NCBI): domain Bacteria; kingdom Bacillati; phylum Cyanobacteriota; class Cyanophyceae; order Nostocales; family Aphanizomenonaceae; genus Sphaerospermopsis; species Sphaerospermopsis sp. LEGE 08334. The sequence continues at coordinate 19,911 of NZ_JADEXH010000031.1, forward strand.
CCCCATGCGCTTTATATTTTTATTATAGTATACAATTTTGGAATTGTGTGCAGTTGATCAAAAAAATTTTATTGTCTTTGGGTATTGGGCATTGGGCGGAAAATTTTAGATTTTAGATTTTAGATTTTAGATTGGGGTTGACAAAAACAATCCAAAATCCAAAATAAAAAATAAAAAACTCCTACCTCCCCTACCTCCCCTGCTTCTCCCGGATTTCTCACCAAAATCCTCAAACCCTTATAAAATCTGGATTCTCGGTTTTCACACTGTGTCAAAAATCAGCACCATGAAAAATACCCGAAACTGGTTCTCCATAAGGATTATATAGATGGCGATCGCATTGTTTGTGAGAAATGCGGGTTCTTCTGCCTCCGGTTGGTGAGCGACTTGTACTGAGCGCAGTCGAAGTAAGTCGAACCACTGCCTCCTGCCTCCTGCCTCCTGCCTCAAGAGGGCAACCACAGGGGGTTTGCCCCTACTGACTCCTGTTGTAAACAATAAAATCAAATAAATAATGCGCCATTTCCAATTTAGAACAAGGGGGAATTTCTATTTCTCTTCCTTCTTTATCTAAAAACACCGCTTGATTATGATCACTGCCAAAACCACTATCAACTTTATCAATAGGGTTCGCTACAATTGCATCTAATTTCTTTCTCTGTAATTTCTCTTTCGCAGGTGTGATAATATCCCCGGTTTGTGCTGCAAAACCGATTAATAATTGCTGGGGTTGTTTAATTTTCCCTAGTTCAGCAACTATATCCGGTACTGGTGCAAGGGGTAAGTTTTCGGGAAGCGATCGCTTGGGTAATTTCTCTATACTATAATCTCTCGGTTTCACATCTGCAACGGCAGCAGACATAATAATAATATCTGCATTTGGTAAATGTTCTAACATTGCTTGCTGCATTTCGGCTGCACTAATTACGGAAATTGCTTCTACTCCTAAAGGTGCATCCCAACTCGCTGGACAATGCACTAGTGTGACTTCTGCGCCTCTGTGCAATGCTGCCTGTGCTAATGCTAATCCCATTTTACCTGTTGAGGGATTGCCTATAAACCGCACGGGGTCTAAATATTCTCGCGTTCCCCCAGCACTGATTAAAACCCGCTTCCCGCTTAAATCTTGAATTCCTTGGGTGTGTAATAAAGATTGAATATTAACAAATATTTCTTCCGGTTCGGCCATTCTTCCTGCACCGATGCGATCGCACGCCAACAACCCAGAACCCGTTCCCATACCATAAAATCTTTTATCTGTCAATACTTGCTGCCAATTTCTTTGTACTGCTACCTGTTCCCACATATCCGTATTCATAGCAGGTGCTAACAAAACAGGACAGGTAGACGCTAAGACAGTATTTGTTAACAAGTTATCTGCCATCCCATAAGCAAATTTAGCTAAAGTATTAGCAGTTAAAGGCGCAATCACAATTAAATCAGCCCATTCCCCTAACTCAATATGCAAAGGACGAGAATAAATAGGTTGCCAAAAATCATCATCTGTATAAGCTTGATGACGAGATAAAGTGGCAAAAGTCAAAGGTTTGATAAATTCTTGAGCAGAATTTGTGAGAATAACTCGCACTTCTACCCCAGATTTAAACAAGGTAGAAACCAATTCACAAACTTTATAAGCAGCAATACCGCCGCATATAGCAACAATAACTTTTTTGGATGGGAGATTTACAGATGATGGCATTATCTCTTTATTTTATTTAATACTTCTTTAGGGACTTGATCTTCAGAAATTGGAAATCCATGATAGGTTGGATAACCCTGTTCATCAAAAGTATTATCTGAATGAAATACATAGAATTTAACACTTTCCTTATGATATCCATAACGTTTTTCACTATTTTCATTACTATTACATACAGAACTATTTAAAACTTTTTGAGCTTCTGCATCTGTTAAATCCATAGGAGTAGCATTTTTCCAATATCCTTGAGGATCATGTTTAGAATGAAGTTGATAACGAGGACATATTTTTTTAGTCTGTTTAATAGTAGTCAAATTTGTGATAGTTATATTTTTTTGCGGAGAATTTATAGATTCTTGAAATTCAACTTCTATATTTTCGTGAATAAAATCAGGGTTATTTTGTAAACTAATTAATATACCTTCCAATTTAGCAGCACCAGCTAATGAACTCGATGAAACATCTTTTTGTTGATGATGACATTGGCAATTATTAAGTAAATCCTGTACATCTATAAAAGGACCTTTTCTTAAAAGTCTCAGCAAAATCATAGCAATCTTTTGTTGATTAGAATTTTTTGAGTTTATATTCTGAAAAATCCATTGACTAATTGTTAATTCTGATGATAGCTTTTGAGAAGCAAAACTGCTATGAGTTTGGATTGGATCACCATTTTGAATAACACTGATTTCTTGAATAATGTCTAAAATATTTTTCATTAATTCATCAGCTTTATAATTATTAGATGCTTGTGCAATAAAAGAAAGTTCGTTAATCAAAAAGTACATTTATAGTAACTCCATTAAATCTTTTTCAGCTTGATCAAAAAATCCATCTGGCCATTTATCAATTCCTCCATCTGGATAAATTCGAGGAGTAATAATTTCTGTTGTTGGTTGTCCTTTTTTTAAATATCTTTCAAAATAGCTAATTTGCACTTTATTAGCATCAAGTTTGTTATATTTTACTGTTTTACGAATACCATTGAGAACATGATCACTATGAGTTTCTAAGATTATCTGAATACCACAACTTGCTGCTAAGGCAATTAATTCTCCCATCTTAGATTGTCCTCTAGGATGAAGATGTGCTTCTGGATTTTCTAATAAAATCAATGTATCTGAACTAGCTGATAATATAGCCACAATAATTGGTAAAGTATAGGTAATTCCAAAACCTACATTAGTTGAACGATAAGAATTATTATCTTCATAGGAATATTGTAAATTTGCTACATCCATTGCTGAATGTAATTTTATATCAATTCTTGTTCCTGGGCTAATTTCTCCTAACCATACTTCAACTTGACTTTTTAAAATATCAGACTGTGCTGATGGATGCGATAGTTGACTATGTGGAATTTTTTTATATTCATTTATGGATAGAAAATGGGGAGTAAATTCACCTTGACTGCCAATTTGCTGATGTTGTCTGACTTTAAAATCGGACATTTGGAAATAATTTCTCGGTGCAATTCTTTCTGCTTTTAAGTAATGAAATTTATCGTTAAAAAGACATGATTTATAAATTGCTACATCAGCACTTGACAATGGAGATATTTGCATTATATCTGATTCACGATCACAATTAAAAATCCAAGTACCTTTAATATCATTATTCATGCCAATTTCTAAAGTTATAAAATCTTCTTTAGCTCTTTTAAAAAGAGCATCTTGTCCAGTACCTATAGATACTAAATCACCGTTTAATACTAAACCTACCCTATCTAATAAATCATCTTGCTGAGAAGATTGACGCAATAGTAATAGAGATTGCAATACAGATGATTTACCAGTGCTATTTAAGCCAGTGAGTAAAGTTAATGGCTTTAAATAAAAAGATTGATTTTCAAATGGTTTGAAATTTTTTAAAGTTAAAGAACTTAACATGATAAAACCTCTTGAATTATTTGATTAATTTGTTCAAACCGATATTGAACTTTACTAGATGCTTGAGATACGGATTTCAGAAAATCAGCATCTTCTATCATTTTTTGTTTAAATATATTATTCAATTTCTCTTTATGATTGATTAATTTTTCAATTTCTTGAGAAGTTAATTTGCTTAAAGTAACTGACCAAACTTCAAACAGAGACTTATTAACTGGTGATTTTTGTGATTTACGAAAAGCCGAATTTCCAAATATTTTCTCAGATGCATTCATAGCTGTAATAAATTTATTCTCTACTTTCTCTATGTAATTAGTATCTATTTTATTTAATTGCTGCATTACTTCATTCAAGAAATAATTACGACCTTTATTGACAGGATAATATTCATAATCATTTAAAGTAAATGCTAGAAAACCAAGTATAAATTCATGGTCATCCATACGTTTCTTTTTTTTTGGACTCAAATTTGTGACTCTTTCAAATTCTGGTAATTTAGCGAATCTCTTCAGGATTTCTATTGCTGGTCCAGGGTTAATTGCTTGTCTAAGTTCTTGCTTATTAAGAGGTAATCCTCCTGTATTAACTCTTTCAAAAATATTATACTTAACTTCAGTAGGAGTTCCAGGTTCAATTAAATAAACTGTTAATTCTGTTTCATCTATACGTCTTTGATAATGACGGGGTAAATCATCATATTTATTCTTTTCTAAATCGCTTAAAAATTGTAATCCTGTTAATTTAAGAGATTTATCTAAAATAAAACTTTTGAATGTATTAATTCTTTGTAAACCATCTATAATAATCCATTTATCATCATCCGTCGCATCTATATAAAATGCTGGCAGCGGAATCCGAATCAAAAGAGATTCAATTAAGCGACTCTTGGCTTTAGTAGTCCAAATACCAGATTGTCGCTGAAAATCAGGAGCTAAGTCAATTTCATCATGTTTAATTCTTTTTAGTAGTAAATCCATTGTCATGGGTTTCGTTTTAACCCTAATTTTTGTAGGATCAAATGGTTCTAAGTTTTCATCCTCATCCTGATCTTGTTCAAAATTAAAATCATCATCTAATTCATTTTCTTGATCTAATAATTCCGGCTGTTGATTATTTGTGATCATTATGACAATCGTTCCTAATTACTTAGATACAAAAAACTGTATATCATTCTCTAATGATACCAAATAATTCATCTACACAAATCATTTAGGTGTTGACTGATAGCATGGCTACCTTGGCATAAGCCTATATTGTTATTGCATCTATTTGTATGCTTCTATTTGAATCATGTAATGATTATTTGCATAAAATGATTTGTATAAGGGTTTAGCAAGGCCAAACCCTTACATAATTCTAAATTGTTAGGTAAAATTTCTATGCCTCGTCGTAGGGTTCTAAATCTAACAAGTAGATGTAAGGCTCAACTAATTCTGGACGCTGAAAGGCGATCGCTCGCAGTAGATGCCAATCATTTAAGCCCTCAAAAGCATTGCTATAATTATCCAATTCCAGACGAGTAGCCAAATCTTTTACATCTGTTGCTGTCATACCAGCAATTTCTTTCTTGGAAATGCTTAGAGTTGTCATAATGCTTGCCCCTCCCTTTTGCAGCACTCGCTTTCAGCCGTGGGTGGAGTTGCGCTAAATGAGCTAGAATATTCCACCCAATCTATATTACTAATTAGTGGGCATGAAATTTGTAAACATTTAGCTGATTTTTATCCTAAAATTGTAAAAAATTGATAACTTAACCATCCGCAATTGTCTTGATAACAAATTTTCGCAATACCTCCAGCATTTCTAAATTGATTTCATGTCCCATCACAAATTCATGATATTCCACTACCACTCCTAATGCTTGTGCCACTTCCTTAGCTTTGGTAGCAGCTGACAATGGTACAACTTGATCCTGTGTGCCGTGCATAATTAATGTAGGTGGAAAATTGCCTTTTTGTAAGTTAGCAAGTTGAGGATGTGGATAGCCACTCATCACTACCAAACCAGCGAGAGGTAAAGTTAACCCCACATCCAACGTCATTGCACCACCTTGAGAAAACCCACTCAAAAAGGTGCGAGACAAAGGTACTCCTGTCATGCTTTCTAAAGACTGCAACCAATCTATCAGTAATTGACGACTTTCTGGCAATCCTTGATACATATTCTCATCCCGCAAATCATACCACGCCCTACCAACAGGGGAATAGGGATGTGGATAAGGTGCATTGGGAAACAAAAATTCACAATCAGGTAAATTGAAATAAGAGGATAAAGATTCTACATCCTCCGCATTTGCACCCCAACCATGTAACGTAACGATTAAAGCTGATGGGGGTTTTTCTGTTTTTGGCGAAATTCTAATGAAATCTAATGTCATGATCAATTATGTTGTTAGTCATTTAGTTAGGGCTGGTAATTGGTAATTGGTAATTGGTAATTAATTATTTACTGTCACCTGTCACCTGTCACCTGTCATCTGTCACCTGTCACCTGTCACCTGTCACCTGTCACCTGTCACCTGTCACCTGTCACCTGTCACCTGTCACCTGTCACCTGTCCCCAGTATTTACCAAGTATTTACCAATTTCTCCAACCACCTTTGGGTGCGGTTTCAGTTTCTCCTTTAAAACCGTGATTTTGCAGAAGTTTATGGTATTCGGTACTACTTGCCCATCTGTCAATTTCCCTGGCTCGCAATACGGGTACTGGATGGCTTAACTGGGCGGTGCGGGCTTCTTTCACCATTACACCCAGTTCGGTTTTACTGATGTCATCATAAGCACGGGCTTGGGCAACAAAAGCATCAAGATTTAATTGAGGTGCTAAGGTGGGAGAACCGCCGGCTAACTTCATTAAAACTGACATGACAACTTTGGGGTTTTGGGTAGCTAACAAAGCAGCGCGATCGCAAGTAAACTCTGCACAACGTACCCATTCTAATAACTGTGCTTGTAATGTTTGAGCTAAAACCGCACCCACATTAGGTAAAATTGCAGCCGCTAAAATGAGTAAGTTCACAGGTGTTAAATAAACACTATGATCGCATTTGAGATGTCCTAACTCATGGGCAATAACCGCTTGTATTTCTTCTGGTGTGAGCATATCAATTAAAGAAGTATGCAACACTACAAAAGGCTGTTTACCCCGCATGGCAAAAGTATAAGCATTAGGGGCGGGATGTTGACGGACGTATAATTGAGGTGGTTCAATATCTAAAATATTGCAAGCGTCTAATAATAACTTGTGTAAATCTGGTAATTGTTTTTCACCCACCAATACACTAGCAGCAATATTTTCTACATAAAAAACCTGTTCTGCCATTGGACCTAGCCAATTTCTGACCATCATATCTATACCAGGAATTTGCTTGAGAGTTTTTGTAGCTTCCAAGTCCAGAGGATGACGGAATGAGTCAGCTTTTAAACCAATTAGAGAAGTTTTAACTAAAGACATAATGATGGCAATCAATAAAAAATATAATTCCCACAGATAGTATAGCGATTTCAGCCCCGTGATACTTGTGAGTACAGGCGATCGCCTTAAACTCACTCCTGGGAGTACGGGCAACCACGGGGGGTTTGCCCCTACGACTGTATCTAAAAAGATGCCAAAAATTAATTAGGAAGAAATTATCATGTACAACACAACTCAACCTGATCCAGTTCGTTTAGAAATATTCAAAAATCTCTATCAATTTATTGCCGAACAAATGGGAATTGTGCTGCAAAATACAGCAGCATCAGTTAATATAAAAGAACGGCTAGATTTTTCCTGTGCGATTTTTGATAGTTCTGGTTTATTAGTTGCCAATGCTCCTCATATTCCTGTACATTTAGGCTCAATGAGTGAAAGTGTCCGCAGTTTAATTAATGATGTTGGTGACACAATTCAACCAGGAAATGTATATTTATCAAATAACCCCTATAACGGGGGAACACATTTACCTGATGTCACTGCTATTACTCCAGTTTTTTTAGCGAGTAATGAAAATATTCCCAGTCCCATATTTTATGTTGCTTCCCGTGGACATCAAGCCGATATAGGTGGTATTACTCCCGGTTCTATGCCTCCCCATAGTACGACAATTTTAGAGGAAGGAATTATTTTTGATAATTTTCTCTTAGTGCAAGAGGGAGAATTTCAAGAAACAGCAATCAGAAATTATTTGTTAAATCATCCCTATCCTAGTCGCAATCCTGACCAAAATATAGCAGATTTTAAAGCTCAAATTGCTGCTAATGAAAGGGGAGTACAAGAACTGCTAAAAATGGTCAAGCAATATGGACTAGAAACAGTTCAACTTTATATGCAGTTTGTTCAAGACAATGCAGAAGAATCTGTGAGACGGGCGATTGATGTTTTAAAAGATGGGTCATTTATTTATGAAATGGACAACAGTGCAAAAATTGAAGTTCATGTAAAAATCAACAGAGAAAAACGCAATGCCAAAATTGATTTTGCTGGAACATCTGCACAATTAAATAGTAATTTCAATGCTCCCAAAGCTGTAACTCAAGCGGCAGTTTTATATGTATTTAGAACTTTAGTTGATGATAATATTCCTCTCAATGCTGGTTGTCTTAAACCTTTAGAAATTATTATTCCTGAAGGTTGTATGTTAAACCCAACTTATCCCGCAGCCGTAGTAGCAGGAAATGTAGAAACTTCGCAAACTATTGTTGATGCTTTATATGGTGCTTTGGGTGTGATGGCAGCTTCCCAAGGAACAATGAATAATTTTACTTTTGGAAATCAAAAATATCAATATTATGAAACTATTTGCGGTGGTTCTGGTGCAGGAATAAATTTTGATGGTACTGATGGGGTTCATACCCACATGACTAATTCTCTTTTAACAGATCCTGAAGTTTTAGAAACTCGTTATCCTGTGTTGGTGGAAAGTTTTAGTTTGCGTTCCCAGAGTGGAGGGAAAGGAAAATATTGCGGAGGTGATGGGGTGATCCGTCGCATGAAGTTTTTAGAACCGATGACTGCGAATATTCTCTCTGGCCATCGTGTTGTTCCTCCCTTCGGTTTAAATGGTGCTGAAGCGGGAAAAGTAGGACGCAATTGGGTACAAAGGCAAAATGGCACTGAGGAAATTTTAGGTAGTACCGCTACTGTAGAAATGCAACCAGGAGATATTTTTGTGATCGAAACTCCAGGAGGTGGTGGTTTTGGCTGAATTTTGCTAAAAATCAAGGTAGCTTTTTTGTAGTTGTGGTTTGTAGTATGGATAACTTCTTACTTAAAAGCTATTTGGTAATTATTAATATTTAATAGTTGATTGGGAAACATCAAATTGATTACCCAGTCCCCAGTCCCTAGTCCCCAACTTTAGACTTTTTATACTATTGCCAGAAAATGTTTACTGTTTGCCTTTGTCTTGATAGTTACTATCCTGGTTGCATCGTTTTCCACCAGTGTCAGTTCATAAACTGTCACTCTCTACACTGGCTATTTGGTGATAAAAGAGATATTCTTATCTAATGCAAGGAGTGATACCACTTCACTCATGTTTGTTACAGGTTATCCTCACAATGCTTTCCCTAATAGCAGTGTGGAGGATTTGAAATGTTACATACAGTGAAATGGTATAAAGTTATACGGGGGAGTGCCTGAGTAAGCAAAAAGGACTCAGGCGCTTTTTCGTGTATAAAAAAAAATGGTTATTTTTCTAGTATCAATTTGTTGGTTTTTAATGGTACTGGAACAGATGGGAAAATACAGGGCAGTGTGTAAGGGGAGAAAAGTTAGTGTTTCTGGCTTTAAATAGCGGTTTGGCTGTTTTTGTGGTTAAATGATAAGTAGGAACAGAAATCACTGTGTCGTTGCTAAAGGCAGTGAAATATAGATGGATGCGGAGGATATTAAACGGCGCTATGCCGCTGGAGAAAGATATTTTATGTCTGCTCACTTGGTTGGAATCAAGTTGATTGATGCTTATTTACCGGGAATCAATTTGTGGGGAGCAGATTTAAGTGAAGCTAATCTGGCTAAGGCTAAACTGTGGGGTGCTAATTTGAGTAGGTCTAATTTAGCTAATGCTAATTTGACCAGGGCTAATTTGTGCGGTGTTAATCTCTCTGAAGCTAATCTTCGGGGTGCGAGGCTGCACTATACTAAGTTATATGGTGCGAATTTGAAGGGCGCTTGTTATGATGACAGCACGCGCTTTTCTAAGGGTTTTGATCCCGTTAGTCATGGTATGCGGAAATTTTGACGTTTTGGTTTTGTTGCTGGTTATGGGGATAAATTTGGCGATCGCTCTTGTTTTTATCTATAGCAGGAGTCAGAAGTAAAACCCTCTTTTAGTAACAGTTTCATTATCAATTAATGTCTTAACCAACCTGTCCAGGGCTATAAAATTTTAACCTATAGCTGTAGCCATTAAGATTGGGACATAAACCATAGGAATTACCAAATATAACAGGAGTCTGTAGGGGTTTAGCATTGCTAAACCTCTACAATATTCCGGTTTAGAACCTGAATTTTGGTACAAGTTTCCATCCCTAATAGGGATTATTTAATGTTGCAATAATTTGTTCTAAGATTGTAATTGACATACTACTCACCCTAAAAGGGCAGAGATTCTGGGCTAAACATTAAAAAGACAACAATGGCAGCTAAAGATAAATTTCATACTGTGGTGAGAAGAGCTTTAGAAAAGGAGGAGTGGAAGATCACTGATGATCCCCTACGACTGGAAGTTGGCGGAACCAAGTTTGAAATTGATTTAGGTGCAGAGCAACTTTTGGCCGCAGAGCGGGGTAAAGAAAAAATTGCAGTTGAGATTAAAACTTTCCTAAGTGATTCACCACTAACCGATTATCATGCCGCATTAGGACAATTTTTGAATTATAGACTTGCTTTAGAAATCAGTGATCCAATTCGTATTCTCTATTTGGCAGTACCAATAGGTGTTTATGAATCTTTTTTTAAGCGGGAATTTGCCCAAATTTCAATAGAGAGATATCAGATTAAACAAATTATTTATGACCCAATTGAAGAGGTAATTTTACAATGGATACCATAGCATCTTATCGCAATATCATTCAGTCGTTGTTGACTGCTTATGCTGCCATCCCGATAGCCAATGGTAAGATTGATTGTTACACTGTTTTTGATACTAAACAAGATCATTACCAAGTCATGAATGTTGGATGGGATGGCCATCGGCGTGTCTATGGTTGTGTTTTACATTTGGATATTAAAGAGGGAAAAATCTGGATTGAGCAAAATATGACGGAAATGATGGTGGCTCAAGAACTTGTAGCGCGAGGGGTTGCAAAGGAAGATATTATTTTAGGTTTTCAAGCTCCTGAAATGCGGGAATATACAGGCTATGGAGTTGGTTGATTGTATTTTAATCATAATTATTTCATGTTGCAACTTTGCAATTTTATAGATTGATTTTGGGTACTATCTCCAGTTTCAATCCCTAATAGGGATTATTTAATGTTGCAACAGAGATAAAATTCCCAAAGGAATTTGAATAACTTCAACTACTAGTTTCAATCCCTAATAGGGATTATTTAATGTTGCAACTTGTCCTCAAAATAATCAACAGAAAAAGAGACACCAAGTTTCAATCCCTAATAGGGATTATTTAATGTTGCAACGGGTTGTCTTGAGTTCAAATCTCTCAGATGGTCAAAGTTTCAATCCCTAATAGGGATTATTTAATGTTGCAACTATCATCTGTTATTTAACAAGTTACTATATTTAAGAACAAGTTGTTTCAATCCCTAATAGGGATTATTTAATGTTGCAACGCCTCTGTTAACTTACCTTGCTGGATACGTTGAGATATTAACTCTTTGTCAGTCACTTCTGTTTGGTCTGGTTCTTCTTCATAGTCATAAGGATTATCACACACTTGCCTGGCTCCTTGAACTACCACTCTGCCTTCTTCTTTGTTTTCTAAAATCATCAGTGATTTATTAACTCTTGTTACTTCAGTCAATCAATCTCTTTTATGGTACAAGCATTGGAGCCATGATAGTCAAGCTCCTAATCTCTGAATAGTTTGGCATAAACGCCAGCTGCAATACAGCAAACCCCAATCCTAGAGGTACTAATGCTAAGGATGACCAACCTGCTATCACGGCAGACTGCAATAGCATCACCACAATGATTATGGAAGGGTCTGGCTCAAACTTTGAGTTACACCAGAGGTACATTGCGACCGCTGGCATTACTCCCAGCAGGACTACAAAGAACAGGTGGTCCAGCCCAGCTCCTGAAACTTGCAAGGTTGGGGTTTGATACCAGCGGTCTGGTCTGAGTAATAAGTCTGCTAGAGGAGTTTTAGTTGAACTCCCATCCCTGAATAACAGACCCAGATTCCAGCCCTCTATAGCTACAGAAGTTAGGTTAGCAATTACTAACCTGTAAGCACCGGGAGCTATGAGCGCAGACGTAGTAGCACTCAGAGATAAACCCGGTGTTACCCAGGTGAGCAGGAATGTCCACAGAATGTTGTTTATCCCTGGTGGAGAGTTCAACCCTCTTTCTCTTAATCTTTGGCTTGGGGTAGGTGGTGGGTCACAGCCCAGCAAGGAAGGGATAGCCAGCCCGGTTAAGATTGGTATTACACTCACTTGGATTGGTAGGAAGGTTTTGACCAGCCACAGAGTAAAACTGGCTCCTCCTACAGCCATTACAACCAAAACCAGATAACCAATCAGGTTGCCTTTCCCTGCATCCTTGTTGAGGAATATCAGCAGAGAGATAATCACTACTGGGAGTATTCCTGTAATAAAACCAGGAGGGCTGGGGATTGGTAGGAAGCAGAACAGTAGCAAAGTCACTACTCTCACTACTTTAATGTTGCCACCTATCTCCTCTGTCAAGGCAGCCGCACTCTCTTTATTTCTTACTAACAGTTGGTTGGGGTCTACATCCTCATTCAGGAGATAAACAATGAAGTAGGCAAGGACTACGGCAACCAGAAAGATTTCTGCTCTGGTTTGAAAGTAGGAACACAGAGTCATGGCTGCTCCCCCGGCTATATAGGGAGTTATCAAAGAATGCCTAGCTAGGTGTAAGACTACCCAGCAGAATAAGGTAAAGGTAACTAGAAAGTGAATGCTCATAGTAATTTGTGTGAGGAATCCTCTCTTTTGGCTTTTTTTCTTAGAGAAGATAATATTACCAGCAGACACTCAAAAGGTCAGTATAAACTACTGACCTTTCAAATTAATCCTTATTCTTCTTCTCACAATTAACTAAATCAACATTCCCGTAGAAGTTCCCTCGCGCGTCAGTCACTTGTACACCACCTACGCTTACTATGCCAGACCTTCGCATAATAACAGCACTCTCTAGGCAGCCAGTGTCTCTAGACTTTGATAGCTCCTTACGGGTTACTCTACCTTCTGAGTTAATAGTAACATTCTTCCAGTAGCTACCCGGCATTAAAGTTGCTCTAACGTTCTTGACAACTCCTCTATCTGTATTTAGGTTGAGAAGGTAATAGCGATCACCTGAGCCGAGGACTTTGATGTACTTGTAGAACCCTATTCTAGGTTGTTCCAGATTGGGCTTCACCCAATCCTTTGCTAAAGTAGGAAGAGGGTTGGGGAATTTTCTTTGATATACGTTTGACCAAAAGGCGCATTGTACTACTAGCAGCATTATATAGAAGAAGAACTCTTTTACTTCTGCTCTGGTCAGAGAGGGCTTTTCTTCACTCATCCTGTTCCCTCTGCCACCCTACCACAGTAGGTCTGTTAAACCCATCAACTGCCAGGGTGGCTTGACCTTTCTGTCCCTGCTGAGTTAACAAGTTGCGCGGGTCCTCTACTCTCAATCTTTCATCATCTGACAAGAAGACAACCACACAGTTCTCCTTCGAGAATTTGTAGGAGAACGTTATATAATCTTTACCCCCGCAGAACCCTAATACTTTGGTTTTGAGAGTATAAGTTCCTGGAGCGGGGTAGGCAGAATGCTTTACTAATGGGTAAACACTACTGCCTAGACCGACACTCACCCAAGCAAGGGCTGGAGTGGCTAGGGCTGCAAATAACAACCCTATTATCTTTATGGGGTGCATAGCTCTCTAGATTTACTAGATTTAGTGTACCCCACTAAGAGCGCACTAACTCCCAAGCCTCTGTCGCACTAAACCCTCTGGAGAGGTAGTCTTTTTCCTCTCTCTCAGCATTCCTAGCTATGTCCTCTTCATCATCACTTGGGTACACAAAAGGAATGTCAGCCACGTTAGCTCCCAGTTGAGCTGGCTGCTCTAAGATAGAGTGTAAGGAAACCTCACTAGGTGGGAAGAATAGGATGCGCCCCCCCAGCTCTGGTTTAGCAGTGCGAAGATAGTCTTGTTTGTACTTACTCCACTTGTACTTTAACTCCAGGTTGTCATGCTCTATAGTTATCTCTGTAGGAGCTGTTGAAAGCTCTACTTCAACATTAGGAAACCACACCAGCCAGCGATCGCCAGCTAGTCTCTCTAGTATGGGAACAACTAACTCCATAGTCACATTGTCAAAGCTTGACTCTAGCTTTTGGTCATATAACTCCCACGCTCTCTCAAATACGTTTCAATCCCTAATAGGGATTATTTAATGTTGCAACAAGTCCTGGTGGTCTGTCAGCTATCACATTAAAAGTTTCAATCCCTAATAGGGATTATTTAATGTTGCAACTCTACTTTAATAGTAGCGAGCCTTTTTGCAAAAGGTTTCAATCCCTAATAGGGATTATTTAATGTTGCAACATGGAGTAGATGCGCGATCGCATCTTCACCAACTTTGTTTCAATCCCTAATAGGGATTATTTAATGTTGCAACTATTAGTAGCCAGTTCCACTGTTTTAGGAGGTTTGACTGTTTCAATCCCTAATAGGGATTATTTAATGTTGCAACGTGCAAGACTAGCACTGGTCATGAAATTACAGCCGATGCCGTTTCAATCCCTAATAGGGATTATTTAATGTTGCAACATGAGGTTGTTACCTTGATTGAAGAAGCACGGGTTTATGTTTCAATCCCTAATAGGGATTATTTAATGTTGCAACGGATGAAGAAGAGGAGTACGACGAAGAGGAGTATGAAGTTTCAATCCCTAATAGGGATTATTTAATGTTGCAACGTAGCAGTTAAACCAGAGGATAAAGAGTTCCTGGAGAGTTTCAATCCCTAATAGGGATTATTTAATGTTGCAACAGCGGCATCCTGGAATCCTAGATATATGTAGTTTTCAAGGTTCGGTTGCGCGGATGTTCTAATGATAGTCCATTTCAGGAATTGCGTCAAGAGAGAAAAACGCTGAAACCAGGACAGCGTAAGGTGCGCGGGTGGTTGTTCTACACAAATAACTCCCAACCCTTGCATAGAGAGAGATCCAGGCATTTTTTTCAACACCTCAAAAATTACACCCACCCATCCGCGCATTTCGGACTAAAAACTAACCTTCCTCCGTTGCTGGTAAAGGAAAAACTTCCCCAGCCAAATAATCAGAAAAATGCTTCTGAAAATATAACCAAGAAGTCATATCTTCCCCTTCCATAAAAGCCTTCGGCGCTTGCTTATACAAAGGCACACGGTTATTAATTTCCGCTTGTAACAGTGGGGGTAACTCTGTAAAACCGCCCACCTTGCCACCGGTAGCACTATATATAAGTTGTCCTGGTTGTTCACCCATTTTCATCCAAGGCAACCATTGACCAATTCTATCCCAACTTAATTTTAATTCTGTGACGGAATTAAGTTCTGAGTTGAGCAAATCTGCACTCTTGACAGTAATTTTAAATAACTCAGCCGCTTGATAAGTTGGAGATGGGCAATATAAGGCAAACTGGGGATCTTCTGCCAAAGGGTTGGGATAATAGGGAAACAGATCAAAGACAAAGGTAGTATTTTCACCTTCCACCTGTACAGGCAGTTTACCTTTAAACTTACCTTGTACGGGATTATTAGCCACGTGCATCACTGTCACAGTTTCCCCAGTCCAGGGATTTTCCCATTTTCGCAAAATTTCATCAGTTTCTGGGTTGAGGTAATAAGTCAGTTCTCTAGAAGTAAAATCCCAACGACCTTCAGCAGTGGGAATACACCGACTTACGCTCATACCGATGATTTTAAATAACAGTTGTCGCTTTTCCCCAGGGACAAAGCTATAAATTTTACCTGTCCAAACTAAAAAAGTAGATTCATTAGGATCTAAGGAAGAACGAGTTTTCACCCATTGTTGGGCATCAACTTCTTGGATGTGGGCTACCATATTCTGTATATTTTCTCCTTATGATTATAGTAGGGACTGGTGATACAATTTTGGATTTTGGATTGTATTTCATGAATCCAATCTAAAATCTAAAATCTAAAATCTAAAATTCTCCTGACTCCTGACATTAACTTTTTGCTACTAAAGTCCAGAAATAACCATCTGGGGAGACAAAAGAAAAACTCATTTCTCCAAATTCATTATTTACAATATTAGTAAACTTCTGTACATTACTTGCCCGAATTTTATCAAAATAATTGTGTATTCCCTGCACACGATAAGTGTAAAGACACATTCCTAAACTTCCTGGTTGAGCAAATGTAAAATGTGATTCTAAGAGGATATTTTCTGGAAAGCTTACAATATAAAGTCTACCGCTGCGAGCTTCCATTAAGTTGGTTTGAGAAGAACGGGGATCATCAAAAGCAGTAACTATAAACTTTTCCCCTGGATGGAGGTCAAAAAAATCTCGTCCTGCAAAAGAAGATTCATAGCTGGTTTCTACATCATCTCGCACACGCAACAAACCCAAAACTTCTTCATAAAACCGCAGGGTTTCTTTGCTGTCGTCTTGAACTACTAACCCCAAATGGGTAAACTGACTGGTGCTAAAAGGTGCATTGTGATTTATTTTGCCATAGTAGGGCATGACATAACCAAAGCGTTGAAATAACACCTGTCGCGTCAAGGGTTGCAACAGTAGCATTTCTCTGACTCCTACGGCTGGATCAACAAAGGGACGGTTTTTGTATTCTTTTTGATAAATGACTTCCCAGTAAGGGTAAGTATATCTAATTGTATGACCTGCGGCTCTGGCATTTTCCGCATGATTTAAAATCCCTAATAAATCAGCAGTTAAAGCCGTAGTCCAGCGATTACCCTTGATTTTCATGGAACTGATACCCAAACCTTGATTTATGGGATTTTCCCAAGTCATCAATCTGATTAAACCATGATCTGCATCTTGGTGATTAAGACGAATTGCTTTTAAAGGGGAGTTTACCCCATATAATTGATACGCTGTTTCTGCGTTTAATTCTCCCACTGATCCAATGCGATACCCAAATTGTTGCCAATATTGAATTGCTAAAATCGGTTCTGTAACGCCAATACAAACTTCATAGATACCTTCAATTGTCGTAGTTTTTACTTGAGTCATGGTTCAATCAATTTCAGTGTAAACTGTTGGTGTATAGGCAAAGTCGCGAACAGTGGAAAGCCAGCCCGGAAAGCGAACTAGGTGCGATCGCTTAAAAAGTTCACCAATCTTTGGGCTTTTCCTATGAAATGTCAGCAGCGAGAGAATATCAAGTGCGGAAATTTCCCCAAAAGTAGACTCACACTTTTATACTATTTGAGAGATGTTCCCACATCTAAAACTGTAAACTTGATATAAATTAGGTATAAATTAGGTATAACCTAAATATACATTAGGTATAAATTAGATTTTTGAAGAATAATTTACGCATTTTCCGCAAGGATGCTTTACTATATTGTATAAGTTATGTCAAATCATGAGCGATCGCTTACTACCTCTGATTCTGCTTTATTAAATCAAATAGTCTCTCAGGTCTGCCAAGCCCTAATTACTATTCAACAACAGCAGCCAGAATTATTAATGGAAAAGTACAGAAAAGTCCAATGGCAAAAAACAGCTAATCAATCTGCTTTGAGTGCTAAATTTACAGAATTACTCAGTCAAACTCGCAGTAAGGAAGAACTAATAAATAAGCTACAACTATATTTAAAAGCTTTCCTAGTTCCCGCAGCTTTAAATGTACCAATTATATCAGAATTAATTGCTGAAATTAGAAATCACAATCCTGTTATATCTGATTTAGATAGCTGTTTAAATTCTACATTGTTTCCGGCTTTAGTAACAGTAGGAATAGGGGTTTTACTTTTAGATGCGGAAAATTTACAACTTAATATCAATACAGAAAAATTTTTAGGAACTATTTGTCAATGTCCGATTCAAGTGAAAATTGCCTTTGCTAATTGGAGTAATCGAGGTAAACTAGATGTAGAATTACATGAACGTGGTTATGATTTGATTCATGTTCCTGCTGGTAGGGATAATGCAGATGGAAAAATGATTGCTTTTGGGTCTTCTATTCATGAACTTTATCCCAAAGCTAAAGAAGTTTTCGTTTGTTCATCTGATAAGGTAATGACGAATTTATGTAACAATTTACAGCAGCATGGATTAACTGTATATCAAGTCAGTCAGCACGGGGAAAATATCAATATCTTAAATAATACCACAGGTGAAACTATTATCCATAGCATTAAACCCTTACCAGAAATACCATCTATTGATCAATTTGTTCTGCAAGTCAAACATTTAATTAAAGAAGAACAAAAGCAAACAGCTAATTATTGGATTAAACTGTCTCAAATTTCTAAATTATATAAAAATAAATATCAAGTAAATATTAGTAATATCGTTGCTAAATATTTACCAGGTAAAAGGGCTAAAGATATTTTTATTAGCTATCCAGCAGATTTTGTGATTCATCAAGTTGATGATGTAGGAGAATTATACATCACGCTTTTTGAACAACAACATTTTTCCCAAAAAGAAGATATTAATCCAGCAGAAAATAATAAAAACTCTCAGGTTAAAAATAACTCATTAGTGAATAGTTTAACCACCAAATTAGATTTAGAAAAGGCCATAAAAAATATTTGGGCAGAGTTAAGCAAACAATCTAAAAATGAAAGTTTTGATATTAGTATTCTAGCCAGTAAATTTAAGCAAAAATATGGTAAACCGATTACTGAACAAATGAAAGAGTTACAGATAGGTGGTACATTTGCCAAGTTTTTACAATCTTGTAGTGATTTTCAAGTTCAACTCAAAGATAATAAATGGCAAGTAATTAAACTTAATTCTCCTAGCTCTGGATCTGTATTATCATCTGTTTCATCAACTAAGATCAATTCTGCTGCTGACTTAGAAAAAGCACTAAAAATGATTCTTACAGAGTTAACGAAAACAGCAAACAACAACTATGTTGATATTGGAATTTTAGGAATTAAATTTCATCAACAATATGATAAACCCATTACTAAGCAAATGAAAGAGTTACAGATTAATGGTAGTTTTCTCAAATTTTTACAGTCTTGTAATTCTTTTCAGATCCAGCAGAAAGGGAATAAATATAAAATAGTACCATCAGTCACTATGACATCAGGATAAGTATATTGTCTAAATTCAGGAATCCATAACTGCATATCTCCCATAAAAACTTCATATTTTGTGCGTCTGAGTGCATATAGAAAACGCTAATATGATTTTATTATGATTACCTGTTACTTCAGTTTATAGGGTTTGAAAAATGCTAAATAATCAATCTATTGCGGAAATGACTTTACAGGATTTAGAATCATTAATTGATAGAATTGTTGATGAAAAAATTAATCAGATTAATGTTGCTAAAAATAACAAAATAGAACGAAATGAACTGGTGAATAAAATACATATCTTGCAAGAAAACCTCAAGCAAAAATATGATGTATTTCCTATTTTAACCGAATTGCGAGAAGATATTGATAACTATAATCCCTTCGTAGAATTTGATGGTATTTTCAAAGATGACCCATTTTTTGATGATTTTGTTGAAGAAATGGCTAACAATCGTCGTGAATTAGATGCAGAAATAGGTGAAAATGAGGAATAAAACTGATATTATGGATGTAGAAAATCAAATGTTGCTCAATATCCACTAAACTGATATCACATATAAAGGTGAAAGTATGCAACTAGAGGATTATTTTGAATTTTTAGATCCAGACGATATCCGTATTAAGGGGCATAGAATCGGTATTGATGATGTGATTGATTATTATTTGCAAGGGTTTGCACCAGAACAAATTTTGGAAGAGTTGCCATCACTGAATTTAGAAAAAATTCATGCTACTATTACCTACTATCTCCATAATCGTGCGGAAATAGATGCTTATATGTTGCGTTTGGCTAGGTGGAGAGAACAGCGTTATCAAGAAGCTGCGGCTAATCCTTCTCCGATGATACAGCGTTTGAGAGCAATCAAAGCGCAACGAGAACAGGAGCGGCTTAATTTTGTATGAAGATCCGTTTCTTACTCGATGAAAATTTGTCACCAAAGCTAAAATTTGCTGTTTTGCGTCTTAACCCAGCAATAGATATAGTTCGTGTGGGTGATCCAGATGCTCCCCCTCTAGGAACACTAGATCCAGAACTCCTGCGTTATCTGGAAGTATTTCAACGGTTATTGGTAACATACCAAACCTTTTATGAATTTTTCCTAATACGAATGTATGCTACAATAAAGCTCAGTTTAGTTCAATTCTAGCTTAAAAGAAATTGATATTACTACTGGAGGTAGATCAAATATGCTAAACCAGTCTATTACCGAAATGACTTTACAGGATTTAGAATCCTTAATTAATAGAATTGTTGATGAAAAAATTAATCAAATAAATTTCGCTAAACATAACAAAATAGAACAGTCTGAACTTGTTAAAAACATACATATTTTTCAAGAAAGCTTAAAGCAAAAATATGGTGAATTTTCTGATTTGACAGAATTATTACGAGAAGATAGAGACAGATGATCACAGATAAAATTGTCATTGATAGTAGTGTAGCTATTAAATGGTTTATTGCTCAAGATTATTCATTAGAGGCAAATAAAATTCTTGATGCTTATCAATCACAACAAATTACCTTGATTGCTCCAGACTTAATTTATGCAGAAATTGGTAATATTGTCTGGAAAATACAGCGATTTCAAGGTTTAACAAATCAGGACGCTGAGATAATAATTGATTTATTTCAACAAATACAATTAAAAATATTTCCTGCCGATGAATTATTAAAAGATGCCTATCAGTTTGCAGTGAATTATCAAAGAACTGTCTACGATAGCCTTTACCTAGCTTTAAGCATTAGAGAAAACTGTAAATTTATCACTGCTGATGCAAAATTGTACAATGCTATTTATCCAAAAATACAAAACATTCAATTTCTGCTAGAATGTGAGCGATCGCTTCCGTACCCTACGGAAAGCAAGCTACGCATAGTGTCTTCTAAAGCAGAAGGGCTTTTGTTAGTTCGCTTCCGTACCTGCAGTAATCTTTACCTATAGTATAACGTTTAAGAGCAATTTGAGCTAATATATAAGTATCTGAATAATTTACTAATATTAAAATATGTCACCACTAAATCCTCCTCTGAGTAAAGAAGATTTTATTAAGTCTGGCTGGAAAGAAGTAATTAATAACAGCGAGAGAAAAGATTGTAATAGTTATGACATGGCATTCTGGAATAAGGCAAAGCAAGCACAAGAAGCAGGAAATATCAGAGAAGAGGCAGTTTTTGAGATTCTCAATCGTGTAATTGTTGCTACAATGCAATCAGAATTAGATGGTGAATCTTCAATATTTTTAGCAAGATTTCCTGATGAAATAATAGAATTTCTTAATCAGATTGTAAATGAAGTTTCAGATCCAGAACTTCAAGCTCAAATTGCAGAAATTCTCTGGATTAAAAAGCATAACTATCGGATGGGACAGTTAGCAGTGGATTGTTATTTAGAATCTGCCAAGCAACTAGAAGATCCTCAAAAATGGAGTCACTGTGTCGATAGGATTAAAAGATCGCTTACGTTAGCACTCAAAATTGATTACAAGCCAGAAATTGTTGTTAAATATGTAGATGAGGTTTTAAATCGCTACCAAGGAAAAGATCCATTATGGCTATCAGTAAAGCTCCATGAACTTTTACAAGAAGAGAAAAACATAAATATTCTGCGGAAAAAACAACTTTTAAATACTGTTAAATATGCTGATCTAGCTGAGAAAGGTGCAATTTTTGCAGAATCTATAAAAGAATGGGATAAAGCACGAAACTATTGGGAAATTAAAGCTGAATGGCATCGCATTGAAAAGAATAAAGCAGAATATGCAGCACGAATACTTGTTGCTGAAACTTACAGAAAGGAATCACAACATTCTTTAACTAAACATCCAACACCTTACTTAAAAGCATCACACGATTTACAGAAGGCTTTTGAAGCATTTGAAAGATTAAAGAGCCACCAAAGTACAGAAGAGGAAAGAACTGCAATAAACAGTAAAATGGATGAAGTTCATAAACTTCTTTCTCAGTATCAAGAACAATCTTTACATGAATTAATAACTGTTTCTTCCCAGCATAACATCAGTAAGGAAATAGAACTAGCTAGAGCGTATGTGAAAGGTAAAGATTTTCAAGACGCATTATTATCTTTGGCTATTTTGGGTATTCCTCAGAAAGTTTCAGATATTCGTAAGATTGCAGAAGAAAATGCTTGGTTGTCTAAGTTTATGCCAGTAGTGAATAAAAATGAGATGGGAAAGACGGTGGCACGTCAACCTATTGAGCCAGATAAAGCAGAAGAGGCAATTCTTTTTGATATGTATAGGATAGCAGTTGATGGTCATAGGTGTAATGCTCAAGCATTTATTGAACCAGCTAGATATCAAATTAATTTGGAACATAGCATAGAAATAAGAGATTTTTTTCCTATTGTTTCACATAGCCCTTTTGTACCATCAGGAAGAGAATATTTATTTGCAAAAGGGCTTTATGCTGGATTAATAGGAGATTTTTTTACATCTACACACATTTTAATTCCTCAAATAGAAAATTCAGTGCGTTATTTACTTCGCAAACAGGGAGCAATACCATCAGAAATGAAGACTAAAAAAGGAATTGAAGACGAACGTGATTTGAATACTACTCTGTTTCCTAGAAACTACCCACAAATAAATTCAATTTTTGACGCAGATACTCTCTTTGATATTCAAGGTTTGTTAATTGAGCGTTCTGGTTCAAATTTAAGAAACCGGATGGCTCATGGTTTAATTAGTGATAATGAATTTAATAGTCCTATCATGTCTTATTTGTGGTGGGTAACATTGCGTTTCTGCTGTTTGCCAATTTTGAACCAAAGACAAGAAGAAGATTTTAATCCCCTTGTTCAGTTTGACGGTATTTTCAAAGACGATCCGCTTTTTGATGATTTTGTTGAAGAAATGGCTGCAAATCGACGTGAATTAGATGCAGAAATAGCTGCTTATGAAGCTTCTTTAGAGGAGAATCAAACAGCGTGAGCCGATATATTCTCGATACTAATATTGTGACTCTTTCTCAACACGGAAATTCTAATATTGCTCAACGTGCCAAAGTTGTGGAAATTGCCAATATATTTATTACAACTGTTACCCTGGAAGAACAATTAAAAGGTAGATTAGCAGTTATTAGTAAATCTGCTACTAAACCAGAATTGTTACCAAGAGCTTACCAGAATTTACTAATAACCCAACGTTATTTTTGTCAAATGAATTTATTAGATTTTAATGAAGCAGCTTGTGAATGTTTTAAAAAACTGCGTCAGCAAAAAATCAATACAGGTACACAAGATTTAAGAATAGCTGCCATAGCTTTAGTTAATGATGCAATTTTAGTAACTCAAAATTACCAAGATTTTATCAAAATTCCTGATTTAAAAATGGAAGATTGGACTGTAAGTATATAGTTTTAGTGGAAATCATACAAACTAGCCAATCATCATAATTGTTGCTTAATGGCTTAATTAGAAGTAGTGGATGTAATTTTCCAATTGTTAGGTCTGTTTGGGGAAATTTGAATAAAACAATTTGACCAACTATTGCCATTTTTCTATGAGATCCGCTTCTGTGTATTCCGGGAGATAATCATTTTCTAAACCTCTCATAGCCTGTTCAAAAGAAAATTGATTCCATTCTTCATTTTTTGTATTATTTTTATATAGTAGCAGGGTGTTATAAAGTGTTATTCTCTCTTCTTGCAATACTTCTTGAACTATCTCCCTAATCAAAGCTTTTAGTTCTTGGATTTCCATTATTTTAGCTTTTATATTGTAAGTAATTATCCGAATTTGATATTATTCTTTTTCCTCAAAATTAACATCTTGATAAATGTCAACTAAACTAATTTCAAAATCAAGATGTTGCAACTTGACAATATCATCTTCAGATTTATACTCTCTAAAAATCCATTCTCCCTCATTAGTTTTGCTGTAGTGCATTACCAAATATTGATTTTGTTCCACTAAAACATATTCCTTAAATTGGGGAATGGAACGATAAAAATTAAATTTATCACCTTGATCATAATTTTTCGTAGACTTAGATAAAACCTCGATAATTAACAGAGGGTTAGTAATAGTAGTATTGTTCTTACCTGTATAAAGAGGCCTGTTATCAGTTACAATCACGTCAGGATAAGTATATTCTCGATATTCAGGAATCCATAAACGTACATCTCCAATAAAAACACGATTTTGTTTTTTTCTAATAGCATATAATAAAGACGCTGCATAGTTCAGCGCAATTTGATTATGATTTGTACTTCCACCAGTCATAGGAATTATTTCTCCATTCCGATATTCGCTTTTATAAAGTGCTTTTTCTTCTAACTCTAAATATTCTTCAGGTGTATAAGTATGCTTACGACTTTCTACTTGCATATTATTTTCCTTAACTTAGTTAATTGCCGAGAATGAAGGATAAAGCCTAAAACTTCATCCTTCACCTTTTAATTATGCTTCATCCAAAGCTGCAATACCAGGTAAAACCTTACCTTCCAATAACTCCAAACTAGCACCACCACCAGTAGAAATGTGACTCATTTGATCAGCTAAACCAACCTTTTCTACAGCGGCCACAGAGTCACCACCACCGATAATTGTAATTGCGCCGGTTTTACCGATTTCTGCTAAAGTATGAGCGATCGCCTCAGTACCCACAGCAAATTTATCAAACTCAAACACACCCATAGGACCATTCCAAATTACAGTTTTACAGTCAGCCAAAGCTTCCTGAAAAACTTTCACAGAATCAGGACCAATATCTAAACCCATCCCATCAGCAGGGATATTTTCAATGCTCACAGTAGTAGCATTAGCATCAGGCGCGAACTTATCAGCCGCTACAATATCTGTAGGTAGCAACAAAGCTACACCCCGTTCTTTAGCTTTTGCTTCCAAAGTCTTCGCTAATTCCAGTTTATCTTCTTCTACCAAAGACTTACCAACACTCAAACCACGGGCTTTATAGAAGGTGAAAATCATTCCCCCACCGATGATCAACTTATCGCACTTTTCTAACAAAGTTTCAATCACACCAATTTTGCTAGAAACCTTAGAACCACCGATAATAGCCGCTAAAGGACGTTGAGGAGCTTCAATTGCACTTTGTAAATATTGCAATTCCTTCTCAACCAAATAACCAGCCACAGAAGGACTTAAAAACTTAGTTACACCTTCAGTAGAAGCGTGAGCGCGGTGTGCAGTTCCAAAAGCATCGTTTACATAAAAATCAGCGTTTGCTGCCAATTTTTGAGCAAATTCCGGGTCATTCTTTTCTTCTTCCTTGTAGAAGCGCACATTTTCCAATAACAGGACTTGGCCATTGTCCAAAGCTGCAACCTTAGCAGCAACTTCATCACCAATACAATCATCAGTCTTAACAACTTCTTGTCCTAACAGTTCAGAAAGACGTTTAGCAACCGGAGTTAAACGCAATTTTTCATCTACACCCTTGGGACGACCGAAATGGCTTGTTAAAATCACCTTAGCACCCTTTTGGGTCAAATCTTGGATAGTTGGTAGCGCCGCCCGAATCCGAGTATCATCAGTAATGTTGCCTTGATCATCCACAGGCACATTAAAATCAACCCGTACTAAAGCGCGTTTTCCAGATATATCAGCCGCAGATAAACTTGCTAAACTTTTTTTAGACACAGTACAACTCTCCTGATTACTTTTTTGTTATTGTCTTCAAAATATGACCATCAAGATTTTACCGGAGTAAGGGGTGTGAAGATTAATTTATGTTTAAAACAGTTCTATTTCCCATTGACCAAAGTCGTGAAGCACGAGAAGCTGCTGACGTAGTTACCAACATCGTGCAGAAATATGAAAGTCGTTTGGTATTGCTGTCAGTAGTGGAAGAACCCTCCCCAAATGGGGATGCTGGCGATATCATGGGTTCTCCAGAGGTGGTTGCTAAACTCCTAGAAAATGCCCAAGCTTTATTTTCTCAGCAAGGTATCACTGCTGAAGTAATAGAAAGACAAGGTAAACCGGCTTTTACTATCTGTGATGTTGCTGACGAGATAGGAGCAGATTTAATTATTATGGGTTTTCGCGGACTCGGTTTAACTGATGAAGGCGCAAATGATAGTGTCACAACCAGGGTGATCAATCTTTCACCTTGTCCTGTTTTGATTGTGCCTTAGTTATTCGGAGGCAGGAAGCAGGAGTCAGGGGAAGATGAATAACCCAATGCCCAATGCCCAATGCCCAATCACCCATCACCCATCACCAATCACCCATGACCCATCTCCAGTCAAGTAGTGAAATTTCGGTAAAAAACCGTACTTCCAGCGAATTTTTTTCTCTAGATTAGTCCTCTAGACTAAAATAAGACTAGAGACAAAACTTTCAGCTACTGAGTACAAGCACTCAGTTGAATATAAGCAAAATGGGATTCTTTGACTCTGAAATAGTTCAACACGAAGCCAAACAGCTTTTTGAAGATTACCAAGCACTGATTCAACTTGGCAACAACTACGGCAAATTTGACCGCGAGGGCAAAAAGCTGTTTATTGAGCAGATGGAATCTATGATGGACAGATATCGCGTCTTTATGAAGCGGTTCGAGCTATCAGAAGATTTTATGGCGCAAATGACCATACAGCAACTAAAAACTCAGCTAAATCAGTTTGGTGTTACACCACAACAAATGTTTGAGCAGATGAATATGACTCTGGAAAGAATGAAAGCTGAGTTGGAAAAACAGGTATGATTGGGGCATTGGGCATTGGGCATTGGGCATTGGGTTATTAACCTCCCCATCACCCCATCACCCTAGCCTTCTGTCACCTGTCACCTGTCACCTGTCACCTCTAATTTGCTTTAGGACGTGGAAACTGAGAAGGTGGTTTAAATTTCTCTGATGGTACGCCTTTAAGGGCTTGCTCCATAAAATCACGCCAGATGGGAGCAACCATACCACCACCTGTAGCACCACTGGATAATTGTCGGTTATCATCTCTTCCCACCCAGACAGCAGTTGTGAGTTGTGGCACAGTACCCACATACCAAATATCTTTTTCTGAGGAAGTTGTTCCTGTTTTTCCTGCTGATGGTCTGCCTATATCTGCACCCTTACCCGTACCGCTACTAACCACAGATTGCATAATATCTATAGTTGCTGCTGATGCCCAGGGATCAAGCACTCGCTGGGGTTTTGGTGTGTTGTCGAGTAACACATTACCACTACTATCTGTAATTCTGACTATTACTGTTGCTGGTGATTGCCAGCCATAATTCGCAAAGGTAGCGTAGGCACTGGCCATTTCCAAGGGAGTCATACCAATAGCACCTAAAGGCAGGGAGGTAACGGGTTCCATTGGACTCATGATACCCAAAGTCCGACAGGTTTCAACAACTTTATTCATCCCTATGGCTTTACCAAGCTTAATTACAGGGATGTTGCGAGATTGAGCTAAAGCGGTACGGATAGACATTGCTCCACTAAAACCACCATCGTAGTTTCTGGGGAAGTACCAGCCATTACCATCTCGGTAACTAACAGGGGTATCTAATACGGTGCTATCTGGTGCATATTTACCAGTGGCAAAGGCAGCATAATAAACAAAAGGTTTAAAGGCAGATCCTGGTTGTCTTAGTGCTTGGGTAGCGCGGTTAAATTCACTACCTCTAGAATCTACACCACCAACTAGAGCTTTGACAAAATGTGTGCGGGGGTCAACTGCAACTAAAGCAATTTGGTTTCCACGCAACCCTTGACCTAGTAAATTTTTGTGCGACTTACTCACAGTTGATTCTGCCATCATCTGGAATTTGGCATCAACGGTGGTTTGTACCCGCATCCCGCCTTTCAGCATTGTATCCCGTCCAAACTTTTTCACCAGTTCCTGGGCTACAGTATTACTAATATAAGGTAGGGCGCTACCTTGAAATGACCTAATTCTCCCTAGTTTAATTTCTTCCTTGAGAGCATCATCATATTCTTTTTGGGTGATCCACTGCAAGTCTAACATCCGCCCCAACACTTCTTTTTGTTTTTGTTTTGCCTTTTTCATACTGGCAAAGGGGCTAAACTCTTCTGGGGCTTGGATTAAACCCGCCATCATTGCTGACTCACCCAAGGTTAAAAATTCGGCTGATTTATCAAAATAAGTCCGGGCGGCTGTTTGTACACCGTAGTTATTATGACCCCAATATACTTGATTGAGGTACATTTCTAAAATTTCGTTTTTCTCCAGAATTTGTTCTAAACGAATGGCTAAAACTGCTTCGGCTAATTTGCGAGTAAAAGCCCGCCGATGAGACAAAAACAGGTTTTTTACCAACTGCATGGTGATGGTAGAACCACCTTCTTTTACACCACCTGCTGCCAAGTTGACTACTACAGCCCTTCCTACACCAGAAGGGTTAATGCCTTGGTGACTGTAGAAGTGACCGTCTTCACTGGCTAGTACAGCGCGTTTGAGGTTCGGGGAAATTCTATTTAAGGGTACTACTTCGCGGTTTGCTTCACCGTGAATGCTTGATATGAGTTTACCTTTAATGTCATATATGTATGTGGTTTCTGTGGGAGAAAAGCTGCGTAGCTGTCTCACGTCTGGCAAGTTGCGGAAACTTATGGCCAGTCCGACCAGTCCCCCCGCTGCAATAGAACTTGACAGCAGTGTGAGCGATAGTAGGGTAGCGCCAGTTATCTGACCTACGCCTTTAAAAAATTCAAACCCAGATGAAGCCTGGTCTTGGGATTGCTTGTTTACAAAAGTCCTAGAAGACACGGCGGTTTTACTTCCTCACTAATAAATATAAATGTAATTGATGAAATGAAAAAAGTCGGTTAATTTTTTGCAATTATAGTAGTTTGCAGATCCATTAGGTACAGAATCTAAATTGAAACCTATACACTAAGCTAGTTTTACTCCTGACTCCTGACTCCTGACTCCTGACTCCTGCTGTATAGTAGTTTGGCAGAACAGAAAACGGATAATTTGCCAGTGGACTTTACCAACCTAATTTCTAAAGTGCAAAGTGTAGTTAATAGTGAATCTTATAGTATGGCTAGTATGGCGCAAAATTTCTCTTGGCTACATCGTGGTGTGGCAGAAATTTTTCCTCAACCTCATGATGCTGATAGTGAAACTGAAAGTTTGGAAAGGCGGTTGCTGAATGCTGACCGTCCTTTAAGGATCAAGTTGGGTATTGATCCTACGGGTGCGGATATTCATTTGGGTCATAGTATACCAGTAAGAAAACTGCGGGCGTTTCAAGATGCTGGTCATACGGCGGTTTTGATTATTGGTGATTTTACTGCAAGAATTGGTGATCCTACGGGTAAGTCTGATGTCCGTCGTCAACTGACAGAAGCAGAGGTTAAGCAAAATGCCCAAACTTATCTTGATCAAGTGCGTCCTATTTTAGATTTTGACACACCTGGGAGGTTGGAGGTACGCTACAACTCGGAATGGCTTTCCTGTCTAGATTTGGGGAAAATTCTGGAGTTGCTGTCTACGATGACGGTGGGACAGATGTTGGCTAAGGAAGGTTTTGCTGAACGTTATAAGAAAGAGAATCCGATTTTCCTCCATGAGTTCCTGTATCCTCTAATGCAAGGTTTTGATTCTGTGGCTGTGGAGTCTGATGTGGAGTTGGGGGGAACTGATCAAAAGTTTAACATTGCTGTGGGTCGAGATTTACAACGTCATTTTGGTTTGAAGCCTCAGTTTGGTTTACTGTTACCTATTTTGATCGGGACTGATGGTGTACAAAAGATGTCTAAGTCTTTAGGTAATTATGTGGGACTTTCTGAACACCCTTCCCAGAAATATCAGAAGCTTCAAGCTGTGCCAGATAATTTACTGTCACAGTATTTTGAGTTGTTGACTGATTTACCTTTGGAGAGTTTGCCAGAAAACCCCCGCGATCGCCAGCAATTTTTAGCTTGGGAAATTGTCCGTCAGTATCACGGTGAAGCGGCGGCTAATGAGGCTAAGGAGGCTGCAAAAAGCGGTGGTAAGGAAGGGGCATTACCGGAGTTCTCTTTGGCTGCTATAACTCAATTTCCGGCTAAATTAGCTTTTATTCTCGGTGCTTCTGGTATGTGTAAAAGTACGGGAGAAGGTAAACGGAAAATTCAAGAGGGTGGTGTCAGGTTGGATGGTGAAAAGATTACTGACGTAGATTTAACTTTTGACTCACCTAGTGATTTATCGGGTAAGGTTTTACAAGTGGGTAAGAAGAATTTTGTGCGTTTAGTTAGCTATGATTTTCAAGAACTCACACCACAAGCAGAATGTGGGATAGCAACTCCTCAAACTGAAGTAATAGCACCTTCCTAACCTGAAGTTGTAGCACCTTCCCAACCTGAAGTTGTAACACCTTCCCAACCTGAAGTTGTAACAGTATCAAAACCAGAGGTTAAATGGCAAATAATATTTGTTGCTTTACTTCTTTTTGTACTATATGTTGTATGTTGCGATTTTCAACTCGTAAAGAATTATCTGGTCAATTGAAATCTCTGAAAAAACAAATTTTAGTTTGAGATGCGTAAAGTTCTAGTCAAATCTAGACGATAACCAAATATTTCAGAAAATAAGGTGTGTCACTCCAAGTAAATACACACCTTACTGAATATTATGAGTATTAACTCATTCAATCGTAAAAATATAAAACACCATGAAAACAAACCCATCATTGATATGATTATTAATGCCGAGAGAATTATAGTTCCTTTAGATGTTTCAGATTTAGTACGGGACTCGTAGAGTGCGTCAGACGGTAGAAGTCATGTAAATAAATATACTTTTGATATCTGACGCACCCTGCTGTTATAATATTTTCATCATCAATAATTGTTCACAGTCATGATTCAAACCCTAAATAAAATTGTCACCTTTGAGGAATTTGTTAACTGGCTTCCTGACAATTCCGATATACGTTATGAATTACATCATGGAGAAATTGTCACAATGGGGCAACCGGTGGGAGATCATGAAGAAGTTAAAGGGTTTTTAACTATCAAAAT
The DNA here is from genome assembly GCF_015207205.1 of Sphaerospermopsis sp. LEGE 08334. Classification (NCBI taxonomy): domain Bacteria; kingdom Bacillati; phylum Cyanobacteriota; class Cyanophyceae; order Nostocales; family Aphanizomenonaceae; genus Sphaerospermopsis; species Sphaerospermopsis sp. LEGE 08334. The sequence continues at coordinate 50,886 of NZ_JADEXH010000031.1, forward strand.
TAGTGCTAAAATTGATGGGTTAAATCTTCCGTATGTGATACCTAATCAAGTTATAGTTAGACCAGAAGGTAAAGATTCTGGTTATTTTCCCGATTTGTTAGTTTTAAATCGTGCTAATTTAGCTAATGAACCATTATGGAAAAAACAATCAGTTATTAGTAATGGTGCTTCCATACCTTTAATCATAGAAGTTGTTTCCACTAATTGGCGTGATGATTATTATTTAAAGTACGCTGATTATGAAGAAATGGGTATTGCTGAATATTGGATTATAGATTATGCAGCTTTAGGAGGACGTAATTTTATTGGTAATCCCAAACAACCTACTATTTCTGTTTGTAATTTGGTAGATGGAGAATATCAAATCAGTAAATTTAGAGATGATGAACGGGTTATTTCTCAAGTTTTTACTGAATTAAATTTAACCGCAAATCAGATTTTTCAAGCGGGGATGATGTAGATTAATCTTCACAAAAATTTCTGACATATTCTCTGAAAATAGGAGATAAATCAAACAATATGTTATCTTCTACAATTTTGTTAATTAAATATCTTTTTTGTAGAGATTCTAACCCATTAATAAAATTAGTGGAATATAATTCTAAGGTCAGAAGTGTTGAATGTTAAGAAATCTGTGATAAAAATATCCCAAAATATATTAAAATTTGAGCAAGCTATATCAAAATATTGATTTGATCATGATTATAAATTCATTTCCCAAGATTGTCAAAGACATCCTCAAATCCTTGCCAAAAAATGATTATCCGGTTTTGAACACCTGTCTTTACGTGTTAGATAAATTCCGCTATCTTCAAGCTTGTATGTGTCAACAAATCAGTTATGTTCATTGGATGGAAGATATCATGAGATGTTAACATTTTCACCCTTAATAGGACTACTATAACTGAATGTAATAACCAGAATTATGAATGATGAAAAAATTATTGTACCTTTAGATGTTCCAGATTTGGAAAGTGCGATCGCTTTGGTGGATAAACTTCCCCAGGTGTCTTTCTGGAAGGTTGGTTTAGAATTGTTTACTAGCACGGGTCCGGCTATTCTCGATGTGCTAAAATCTCGGCAAAAGCGGATTTTCCTGGATTTGAAGTTTCACGATATCCCTAATACTGTAGCTGCTGCTTGTCGTGCTGCTGCTGGTTATGGGGTGGATTTGTTGACAATTCACGCAACTTGTGGTAATGATTGTTTGACTGCTGCTGCTGAAGCGGTGCTGGTGGGAGCAGAAAAGGCGGGAACTAAACCACCTAATTTAATCGCTATTACTGTGTTAACTAGCATTTCGGCGCGAGATTTGGCGTTTGATTTGAAAATTCCTCTGGAATTGCCGGAGTTTGCTTTAGAAATGGCACTTTTGGCGAAAAATGCAGGTTTGAATGGGGCGGTTTGTTCTCCCCAAGAGGTGGCACAGTTGCGGGAATGTTGCGGAGAGGATTTTTTGCTGGTTTGTCCTGGGGTGCGTCCGAGTTGGGCTGAAAAAGGTGATCAAAAGCGATCGCTCTCTCCTGCTCAAGCTGTTGAAGCAGGTGCTGATTTTTTGGTGATCGGTAGACCTATTACTGCTGCTGCTGATCCGGTTCTGGCTTGGGATAAGATTTGTGAGGAGGTAGATGTGGGTAAGTGAATCACTTTTTTCAATCTCACGCAGAGGCGCAGAGAACGCAGAGAGAGGAAGTTTTGAAGAGATTTTTTGTGGGTCTTTTCTGATTTTTGTAGGGTGGGCATCTTGCCCGCCCAAGTTATGGGATAATATTTTTTACAAGATGTGATTTTTTGAATTTGATGAATTTTCCAGATGAAGGCAGAAAAAATGGCTGGTTTGTTTTTAAGGATTTAGTATTTCTTTTTCCTGTGTGGCTTTTTATGTCTTTTATCTTTGTATCTCCTGTTTTCTCTAAAAATCTTTCTCCTACACCTGTAAAGTCAGATGTGAGTAGTTCTTGTTCTCAGCAAAGTTTGGAAAGTTTAACTACTCGTTTGATGTTAGATTTACCTAGCTATGCTAACCGCGTTATTCAAAGATCCCGTCGTCTGAGTCGCAGTGTTGATATCTATCCTTATATTTTGGTGGCAGGTAAGCCGGAGTTTCAAAATCTACCTTTAAGCCCTGGTATTAATACTGCAAATAATACTGCTAATAATACTAATAATTATGCTTCCCAAGGGGTTGAGCAGGTTTTTTTTACAACGCTGGAACGACAGTATGTTAATAAAAAGGCGGTGGAGTTGCAACAGTTCCACTGGTTGTTTTTGACGAAAACTACTTTGGGTTGGCAGGTGGTGATGATGTTTACTCAAACTGGTGAATATCCAGTAAAACCACCTATAGCACCACCCAGGGATAGTAGTCAGGGGGCGATCGCTCAAGGTGTTAAACTTTGGTTACGGGATTGTGAAGCAGGAAGTGTAAACTACTTCCCGCAACATCCCAGTTTAAACCTTAACTCAGTGCTTCCGCAGTCTTTTCTTGATCCAGTTTGAGAATCAAAACTCCCAAAGGTGGTAAACACAAATCTAAGGAATAAGGACGATTATGTAAAGACCAATCATCAGTCCATTTTCCTCCTAAGTTGCCCATATTGCTACCGCCATATTTACGCGCATCGCTATTGAACAACTCAGTATAAAATCCTTTTTCTGGTACACCGATGCGATAGTGAGAATGGGGTTGGGGTGTAAAATTACAAACCACAACTACAAACTCATCAGTATCTTTAGCACGACGGACAAAAGAAACTACACTGTGACGATTATCGCTACAATCAATCCATTCAAACCCTTCCCGCGCAAAATCCTGAGTATATAAAGCAGGTTCAGAACGGTAAAGATGATTTATCTCCTTAAAAAATGCTTTTAACTGTTGATGGGGTTCATGTTGTAATAACTGCCATTCTAAGTCCGCCCACACATTCCACTCACTCCACTGGCCAAACTCCATACTCATAAACATGGTTTTCTTACCAGGGTGAGCAAACATATAAGCAAATAAAGTCCGCACATTAGCTAACTTCTGCCATCTATCACCGGGCATTTTACCGATGATGTTGCTCTTACCATGTACAACTTCATCGTGTGACAATGCCAACATGAAGTTTTCACTGTGGTTGTACCACATACTAAAGGTGACATTGTTTTGATGGAACTGCCGAAACCAAGGGTCCATGCTGAAATAATCCAACATATCGTGCATCCAACCCATGTTCCATTTCAGGTTGAACCCTAAACCACCTGTATAGGTAGGCCAAGACACCATAGGCCAAGAAGTAGATTCTTCCGCAATGGAAAGCACACCGGGAAAATAACTAAATATGTTGTGATTTACTTGACGCAGGAAATCAGCAGCTTCTAAATTCTCTCTACCACCGTACTGGTTAGGCAACCATTCCCCATCTTTACGGCAATAATCGTTGTAAAGCATGGAAGCTACCGCATCCACACGAATCCCGTCAATATGGTATTTATCAAACCAGAATAAAGCGTTAGCAACTAAGAAATTTCTAACTTCGTTGCGGGAGTAGTTAAATACTAAAGTTCCCCATTCTTTATGTTCACCTTTGCGGGGATCTGCGTGTTCATAAAGATGTGTACCATCAAAGAAGGCTAAACCATGTCCATCTTTGGGGAAGTGTCCAGGAACCCAATCGACAATTACACCAATACCATTTAAATGGCACTGATCGACAAAATACATGAAGTCTTCAGGACTGCCAAAACGGGAAGTGGGAGCAAAGTAACCTGTGACTTGATAACCCCAAGAACCATCAAAGGGATGTTCAGCAATGGGTAGCAATTCTATATGGGTATATCCCAGGTCTTTGACATAGGGGATGAGTTTGGCTGCTAGTTCCCGATAGGTAAGGAAACGCGCCCCAGGATTGAGTTCTGAAGCAATAACTACTGGTTCTGTTTCGCCGTTGGGCAATTTTGCTGGTTCGCCACTAGCAGCGTGTAACCAAGACCCTAAATGCACTTCATAAACGGAAATTGGTTGGGTGAGGGGATCTGTATGTCTCCGGGTTTCCATCCAATTTTCATCATTCCAGGTGTAAGCATTTAAGTCACTGACAATAGATGCTGTTTTGGGACGTGGTTCTTGTTGGAAACCGTAGGGATCTGATTTTTCGTAAATGTGTCCGTCAAAATTTTTGATTTCATATTTGTAATGTTCTCCCACACCCAGTTCAGGAATAAATAATTCCCAAACCCCTGTGTGTCCTTTCCGCATTTGGTGTTTACGTCCATCCCAGTGGTTGAAGTCTCCCAAAACAGAAACGTTGCGAGCATTGGGGGCCCAAACGGCAAAATAAACACCTTTGACACCATCAACTTCTGTAAGATGCGCTCCCAATTTTTCGTAAATGCGGTTATGATTTCCTTCTGCAAATAAATGCAAATCAAAATCTGTTAAATGGGGAGACCGGAAGGCATAAGGATCATAAATGACTCGCTCATGCTCTCCTTCTTTGATTCGTAATTGGTAGTTGTTAAGTTCTGGTGTTTCTATGGTGCATTCAAAAAAATGGGGATGATGCACCGTTGTCATGGGGTATTCTTTGCGTCCTTCTGGAACTACTACATAAACTGCGCTGGCATTTGGGAGGTAAGCTCGCACAGCCCAGACGTTTTTACCTTCCTGTTCTATAAGATGTGAACCTAGTACCTCAAACGGATCATGATGCTGATTCCCAACAATGCGATTAACCTGCTCAGGAGCGATGGTACTGATGGACATGAAGCTACCTACTGGAAATAAGGTGATTAACTAAATTTAGTTTTTAAGAACTTAATATATATTGTTTACATTTATTTGCATTTTTGTCGTCACGGTTATCCTAACACCAGAATGTATCTTATTGGGAAATGGGGACTGGAAGAGGTATTTTGGTAACGGTGATTATAACTGCTTCAAAAACTTTTTGCCTCAAAATGCTTTAGTGTAGCGGGACTAATCCCGATTTTACACCGAATTGTTGCAATCAGTTTGCTGGTATATGGATAAAATTAAATTTTTGTCAAGGTTTTTTTGCTAAAATTAACTCACAATTCCTGGACTGGTAAAGTGATAAAACGTTATAAATATGACTCAGCAATAGCTTAACTATGTAAATACAAGATGGTGATATATACTACACAAAAATTGACAATTTGCAGCTTGATATTACTGTTATCAATTGATAATTGACAATTGACAATTGATAAGTAGAAAGACGGAAAACAACCAAAGTATGTAAAGAAAAGTAAATTAACCAAAAAACCTCTTCCCTTCGATAGAATCATCGTTTACTATCATTAATCAAATTTCCAAATAAATAAGTTTTTACACTGTAATTATTTGTCTTCTTTATTACTTCTGCTTACATAAAATAATTTGTTGGACGAGAGTTACAGTTTCACACTATTTGTTTGTCTACTCCTGGTTTATCCTTATAGGTACAAAATATCAGATGAACTAAAATGACTGAAATTGGCCTGCTAATGACGGGCGTATTAAGCACCACACAACCAAATTTGCCCCATTTGCCGGAGCAGCGACCATTTACAACGGAAAATGGCGTGCATAATTCAAAAAATAGTCAGTTATCTCAATTAACTTCTATTTCTCAAATCACACCACCTGAATTTATGACAGTAGACGGAAGGGAGAAACCTCAAATTTCAGCACTGGCACATCAGCGGGATTATATATTAAAACAAATTCGACAAAAGCACCTGTCCTCAATATCTTTTGAGTTAGCTGATGCTCAGGATATCCCTACAAAAGAGCAGCTATTAGCACGATACCCAGCACATAACAGACAACCCATGCCAACTTTACGTTTTGGTAGTTCTGGTATGTCTGTAAGAATTATGCAGCGTTTATTGGTATCTAATGGCTATGGTATTCGAGTTGATGGTATATTTGGTCCTCTTACTGAAGCAGCTATTAAAGCTTTTCAAAGTCAACGTAATTTATTAGTAGATGGTATTGTTGGTCAAAAAACTTGGTGGGAGTTGTCTATTTAGGAGATCAAGGAGTCAGGAGTCAGGAGGTAGGAGTTATTTATTTTGGATTTTGGATTTTGGATTTTGGATTTTGGAGTTTGTGAACTCCAATCTAAAATCTAAAATCTAAAATCTAAAATTTTCTTCCCCAGTCCCCAGTCCCCTACTAATTAACGATACTTATGCTGTTCTAATAGTTGCTGCGCTCTGGGTTTGTAAATTAGATAAAACAAAGCTTCTAGATAACGCAATAAATCTTCTCGGTTTTCCTTGGAGGTGAAATTCCAGAAACCGTAAATTCTTGCTAAAGATAACAGCTTGGTAGTGTGAATTTTCCAAGTATAGGTGCTGTAAACTCGCTCAATTGCTTGTTGGGAAATTTCATCCCAATAATGAAGATGATGTTCACATTTGGTCACAAATTCCAGAAGTTTATCAGCGGTTTCTTCTAAATTTGTGGGGTTAATGTAAAACCCATTTACCTGATCCTGAATAATTTCCAATGGACCACCAAATTGGGTAGCAAAAGTTGGTAGTCCTGAAATCATCGCTTCTAAAATTGTCAAACCAAAGGCTTCAAATAAAGCAGGTTGGACAAATATTCCTTTTTTGTCAGCAATGATTCGGTAAATTTCACCAGAATCTGTTTTGGTTAAGCGCACTCCTAACCAGCGAATTTTTCCGTGCAGATTATATTCATCAATGATGTTATAAAGTCTGATGATTTCTTCCCGTTCTTCGTTATCTCCTGATTCTTCAACACGCAATTTACCGGCTACGAGAATTAAATTACAATTCTCTTGTAAATCTTTGTTTCTACCAAAACATTCTGCTAAACCAGTGAGGTTTTTGATCCTGTCTAGTCGTGCCATTGAAAACAGTGGACGTTTGTGAGGATCGTCGAGTTTACCAAAGATTTGTGCGGGATCTTCTAAGGTAAAGAGCATTTCTTCTAAACGCAAGCGATCGCTCTCTATTCTGTCTTCTGTTCTGGTGTAGGGGAAATAGTAATTCTCATTTACTCCCGGTGCCACAACATTAAATTTCGGACTAAATAATTCCATGCCATTCACCACATGATATAAATCTGGCATGGTGAAACATTTGTAAGATTCGTATTGTCCTACGCTGTCACTTGTACCCACGATTTCTTGATATGTGCTACTAATGATAAAGTTGGCAGCATTCATAGCAATTAAATCGGCTGTAAATTGCAAGGAAAAATGATATTTATCATCTAAATCTTGCCAGTAAAGGTTACTAAACAAGTATTTAGATTTTTCTAACGCATGGGCAATATTACACTGGGTGACATTCATCCTTCGCGCTAGTAAAAATGCCACTAAGTTACCATCAGAATAGTTACCAACTATTAAATCTGGTCTACCTTGTAATTCTGCTAAAATTTCTCTTTCTGAGTCAATAGCAAAGGTTTCTAAATAAGGCCAAAACTCAAAGCGAGAAATCCAGTTTTGTGTCATGTTGGGATTAAATTCCCGTAAGGGTACACGCAATATCCAGGCGTTTTCTGAACCATGCACTTTTTCTAAACGCTGATTACAAAGTGTACCGTCGCTATTAGGAATTAAGCGGGTGAGAATAATTACTTTTGGTTGAACTTTTAAACCTTCTAAACCAGCTAACATTGCATCTTCTTGCAATTGTTTTTCTAGACTTTTCGCTTGATCTAGAACATAAACAACTTGTCCACCTGTATCGGGACGACCTAAAACTCCTTCTTGTCCAAACCAACCATGTGCAGATACTAAAACTATTCTGAAAATAATGGGAAGACGGGAAATAAAACCTTCTAAAGTTTGTGGATCAGGAGAGTCTATTAGTTCATCCAAAATGCTTAATGTTTCCCGCACTCGTTCAGCGGTGTTACCCCATCCTGGTTCAAAACCGATCATTTGTAATGGAAATCGGAATTGTTCGTAGAGTTCATTTTTGGGGCGATCACTGACTAAAGCTATAGCTTTCTTCACTTGTTCAGAAAGTTTTTGCTGTGATTGAATGCGATCATTAATTAACAATTGGACACCATTATAATGGTGCAAGCGCAAAAAATTAAATAAACTTTCTAGCCATTGTTTCGGATCTTGGAATATCTTGCTAGATAGATAGCGGTTGATAAATTGTACACCCTTACCAATGTTTTTGGGATCGCGGATCGTCGGTGAATAATCATAAAATGGACCAAAATCTAATTCTAACAAATCACCATCTTGAGGATGAAATTTGTTGACGAAGCGATCGCGCAGATCCAATAATTCTTGTACTGTCATCGGGATGACATCTAGTTCTTCTGTCACCCGATAAATTTCCTGACTGGCAATTTTGGGACGGATAATAAAACAAAAGCTTGACTCTTGTTGAATGATTTCCTGTGTATAGTAAATGAGTTTACCTAAATTTGATGTAGAGCAGAACTGTTGAGATTTTTCGTATTTAGCACAATAATCAGCATAGTCATTGATTATATCATTCCTCAACCAGTATTTTTTCTCTTGTAAACGCAAGTCACTAATGAAAGAACGGAAATCACTCTTTTCTTCGCTCTCAAGTAATGTTTGGAGTAGTTCTGACATAATATTCACATTTTCTTACAACTCAGACAAACACTTCTCAATTTCTGATCACAGTATGGAAATGATAGAAACTATATACAACGTGTTTCTCTTTCTTTACCTAAATTATCTATAACATAATATTTTTGTCTCTTACTACAGAAATTCTCAGAAATTCTCTATATCTAACTTTTGACAGATGTAAAGTAGCAATTAAACAAAAGTAAATTAAATTTATATTTCTTTAGGAATAGAGAATTTTATTAATATAAAAATTTAGATAACAAGTGATATTTGTTTGGAAATAACTAATGTTTAATTATAATTAAAGCCAAAGTTAACATTTATGTTTTATTTTATAGTTTATATTTATTTTGTTTATATAGGACTCATATTTGATTTTGGAAAAAAATCCGTACACCTAAATTTTCTGAAACCCTTTTGGATCTTACCTTTTGCGTTTTATCTGACTACGCAAACAATTTCAGATATCAAATATTATTCCTATATACAATATAATTGTATAAAATTTTTTAAGTCTTGAATTTTAAAATTATGTTCTTGTAAGTTGGGACGCAATTGTTATTAATAAATTAAAAATAAATAATCAGGACTTACGCAAAACAGAACGAAAGCAGGGATAATTAATTCATTAATTACCCCTACTTCAGAATTAGGTTTTTAGTCCTATCTTGCCTAAGTCCTAATAATATGAATATTATCAAGTTTGAAAACACTAACTTACCAATTGTATTAGTAAGCAGTTAGTAAAAATAGAGCAAATACTAATTTGCTTTCTTTTGCGTTTTCTTTCCTTGATTGGCTTAAAGCCTAATAAAGCAATAATTTATCACTAGGGCGAACGACGGGACTCGAACCCGCGAGTGGTGGAACCACAATCCACTGCCTTAACCACTTGGCTACGCTCGCCATTTACTCTCTGAGTATAGCACTACTTTAAAAAATGATCAAGATTTTTTTTGACTGAAATTGACTAATTTTTTTTGTAGTCTTTAAACTGTAGTCATTAGATCACAACCTGGTATATATGAAAGTATTGACTTTAATTGCATCTGTAGGCGCAGCAGGAATAGCAGTCTTGGGAGTGACGATGGCTACCACAAATCCACAACAGCCTAAATATGAAGAGTATGCAGTACAACGTTTAACAACTTACTTAAAAACAGATTTCTGTCAAAAAACACCGAATTTTTTGCAAAATCTGATACAATTTAATTGCAATCAGTTAGTTGATTCCGCTAAACCAAAAATACGAGATATTATTGCTGCAACTACAAAAAGACAAAACTATATTGTGTTTAGTGTTTATACTACTGATTTAAAAATTGATAATTTAATACCTGGTTACAAATTTGAAACAGTAGGCGCATTTGACAACTTTTATACTTATAAAGCAGAAAAGAAATAGGGGATTGGTGATTGGTGACTGGGTTATTAACTTCCCTTACCTCCCCTACCTCCCCATCTCCCCATCTCCCTATTCCCTATGACTAATGACTTGTTGTACTGCTTGTTTATACCAACAGAACCCGGACAATGCTCGTTTCTGTATCAAATGTGGAAAGCCTTTACTGCTTAAAGAACGCTATCGTCCGATTTATCCTATTGGTAGCGGTGGTTTTGGCAGAACTTTTTTAGCTGTAGATGAAGATATACCATCTAAACCTAAATGTGTAATTAAACAATTATATTTTCCTGATACGAATACAGCTACTCTTGCAAAAGCGATTGAATTATTTCACCAAGAAGCAGTGAGATTAGATGAATTACAACATAAACAAATCCCTCAATTGCTGGCACACTTTGAACAGGAAAATCAGCTATATTTAGTACAGGAATTAATTTTAGGCAAGACATTAGCACAAGAATTGCAAGAGCAAGGAGTATTTGCTGAAGTGCATATTTGGCAATTACTCAAAGATTTATTACCAGTGCTGGAATTTATTCATACTCGAAAAGTGATACATCGGGATATTAAACCAGCAAATATTATGAGAAGATATACTTCATTGTTAAGTAATGAATCTGAAGATCCTCCACCAATTACTCAGGCAGGATTATTACATCCTACTATGAATTTGGGTGAATTGCAATCTTTCAATGCTCAACAACAACCCAAAAAATTTGTACAAAAAAGTAAAATAAAAAACAGTAATAACCATAATAATACTGAAGCTGGAAACTTGTTTTTAATTGATTTTGGAGTTGCCAAACAAATCACTGCTACAGCTTTAGTAAATACTGGTACAACGGTAGGGAGTCATGAATATATGGCTCCTGAACAAATGCGGGGTAAAGCTTTACCAGCGAGTGATTTGTATAGTTTAGGTGTAACTTGTATTTATTTATTAACAGGTGTTTCTCCCTTTGATTTGTTTGATGTGACAAGCGATCGCTGGGTATGGCAAGATTATTTATTACCGGAAAATCAAGTTTCCGAGCGTTTGAGTAAAATTATTGATAAACTTCTGCAAAATTCCTTACCTCAACGTTACCAGTCTGCTACAGAAGTTTTAGCAGCAGTCAACACAGAAATACAACCAGTTAAACAAAAATCAGTTAATATTCACAATACCTTATATTCAGCCGCCGGAGTTAATTACAAGAGGTTAGAAAAATTACTCAAGTTCAAACAATGGCAAAAAGCAGATGATGAAACCTGGACAGTGCTGCGTCAAGCTTTATCTAAACCTGCGAGGAAATATTTATTTAATAGTGATTTAGAAAACTTACCTTCTGAAGATTTACAGATCATTGATCATTTATGGACAAAATATAGTCAAGGTCATTTTGGTTTCAGTGTGCAAATAGAAATATATGAAAGCTGTGGTCAAGATTATCCTCAATTTTGTGCTGCTGTTGGCTGGGATCTCACCAAATCTAGTTCTTATAGTCAGAATTTAGTTTTTCCCTGGCCAGCACCCAAAACATTCCCCAAAGGAAATTTACCCTCGCATCCTTGGGTGGGAGGGACTAAACCCTGGGAACACATGAATACTTTGAGTGCTGCTCTTTTCAAATATCGACATTAATATTTTCGATTTGTTTAGCTGCTTTTTCCCACAACTTGGCGTTTTCTTCATCATTCCAGTGAGTTCTGAGATTTTCTGCTTTTTTGTGGCAGATTCGTTCTAACATCTCTAAAATTGCACCTAGTGTTAGTTTGTCCACTAATTCTTCTAAAGAGTGCATAAATTCTTTCATAATCAATACCTTGGCCAATTTACGAGGGTGAGATGATGATGCTTTAACCATTAACTCCCATTTATCTGAGACTTGGCAAAAACAATCACTCCTAAAAATTCCTCTGGAAGACTCTATGTAAATAGATATCACAAGAATTATCTTCCCAGAAGATACCCATTTATATGTATTAAATTTTTGTGAAATTCTCAAAAAAATTATCTAATCATAATTTTAATTCAAATAATGATGACAATAATGATTAGCAATAATTCTTATAATACTCTGTTAGGCAGGCACAATAATAAAAATCTTTACATAATAATCCTCAGAGTTTTATTCTTGCAGAAATGCTAAAAATGTATTAGCAAGAATAGCGGCTTGGGTGCGATCGCGCAAATTAAGTCTGCTTAAAATGTTAGTGACATGATTTTTGACTGTTCCTTCGGAAATGAAGAGTTTCTGGGCAATTTCTCGGTTACTACTACCTGTAGCAATTAATCGTAAAACCTCTTTTTCTCTATATGTTAATTCGGTTAAACTCGTTGGTATGGATGCTGTGGGGTTGGTTTCTGTAGATGGAAACTGAGTTAAAAGTTTTTTGACTATTCCTGGTCCTAGTTGAGAATATCCTTTATCAACTGCACGAATAGCAACAGCTAATTCTTCTGAGGGTGTATCTTTGAGTAAATAACCCATTGCACCATTTTGTAATGCAGCTTTGACATATTGATCATCATCAAAAGTTGTTAATACTAAAACTTTGGTAGTGGGAAACCGTTTTTGAATTTCTTTTGTAGCTGCAACTCCATCCATGATGGGCATTCTAATATCCATCAACACCACATTAGGCTGTAGTTTTTCCACTAAATTAATCGCAATTTCACCGTTTTCAGCTTCTCCAACTATTTCTAAATCAGGTTCTAATTCTAATAATGCTTTTAAACCTTGACGAATTAAACCTTGATCATCTACAAGTAAAACTTTAATCATGATTTGAAGAGGTTACAGGTGTCAGGTGACAGGTGACAGTGGGCAAGAGGCAGGGAGCAGGAGTTAGGAGAAGTTAATCAGTTTTTTTCAAGACTTAACAATTAACAATTAACAATTATCAATTATCAATTATCACTTGATATTTTCAGGTAGTTGAAGTTTCAGGTAGTTAAAGGAATTGTCACTATAATTTGACAACCAGAAGTAGGAGCAGAATTAATTGTCAATTCTCCACCTAAAGCTAAAGTGCGATCGCGCATACTTTGTAAACCAAACCCAGTGGTATTTTGGGTGATATCAAAACCTTTACCATCATCTTGAACTATTAATTTTATAGTATTGCTGGTTGTAGTTAATTCTAATTGTACAGATGATGCTTGTGCATATTTTGAAATATTTGTTAATGATTCTTGAATAATGCGATAAATGGGAATACTCATTTCTGGAGGAATGGGATATTCTAGAGAGAGTAAAAAAGTTGGTAAAATGGCATTAGCAACTTGAAAATCTGCTACTAAAATAGTGATAGCTTCTTCTAAAGATTGTGATTGTAAAGGGTGCGATCGCATAGTAGAAACAGATTGACGTACATCCTGTAAAGCCTTTGAACCCAGTTCTTTAGCAGTTGCTAAAAATGTCATTGCTCTGGGTATATCAGACTTAGAAAGTTTTAAAGCTGTTTCCAGTTGTAAGTTTAAAGCAGTGAGAGAATGTCCTAAAGAATCATGAATTTCTCTAGCAATGCGGTTGCGTTCTTCTAAGGTAGCTTGATTTTCTATTTTCAAAGCATATTGACGGAGTTTTTCGTTAGCAAGAGCCAGTTTATCTCGACTTTCACGCTCAGATAAAACCGCATTCATTAACAGTAAAACAAATATCAAAGTTAACCCAAATAACACCGCTAAATTAAAACTAAAGAAACGGAATCTATCTTGTAATATTGGTGTTAATCTATGAGGAGGTAACCGACTTTTCATTGTCATTAAAAACAAAATAAATGATAGAAAAGTGACAGTTAACCGCCCAGGTATTTGAAAAATTAAGCAACTGCGCGTTACCAAAATCAAATATAAAAAAGGAAAAAGTCTAGCCGTTCTCCCACCCAAAAAACCAGTAATTAAAATTAAAAATACTTCAATAGCCGTATAGATAATTTTGATAACATTATTACTGGTAGGTATTCTTAAACCCATCAAACCAAAAACCGCCAAACTACAAATAGTTAATTCGGGAAAACTTGCAGCAAATTTTGGTGATGGTGAGGGCATAATTACTACTAATACAGATAGCCCTAGTAATACCCATTCTAAATATAGTAGAAACCGAAAAGGATGATTATTAATTTCGATAAAACGAGACATTATAATTTATAATTAGTAATTCGTAATTCAAGCCAGCAAACACTGCTAATTATTGAATTTGATTATCCTATATCTTGCCGAGATTGGAAACATGACTAAAGTCATGGCTGTAAACGTGACTTTTTACTCATGTGGTAACTGGAGATGATTTCATATCATGGTGACATCCAACCAAGAAAAACACAAGGTAATTTATGAACCGCAAGAGATTATCATTTTTAGCTGCTGCTTTTGCTCTTACTTTAACAGCAACACCCTTTGTAGCACAAGCACAACCAACTTCTCCTAACCGTCAACCAGGTAAAGAATTTGCTCAAAAAAGTCTTTGGCAAAAGTTAGGACTTACAGATGAACAAAAAGCCAAAATGCAGGAAATTCGCCGCAATGCTCGTGCAGAAATGGAGAAAGTTTTGACAGCGGAACAAAAAGAACAATTAAAAGCTGCAATGCAAGAACGTAGAAATCAGCGTTCACAAGGGGAAGGTAGAATGGAAGGTAGAGGTAGAGGTAAAGGAAAAAAAGATAATGCTTTTGCAGCTTTGAATTTAACGGAAGCACAAAAAACCAGAATGCGGGAAATTAAAGAGTCTTCAAAACAACAAATGGAAGCTGTTTTAACTCCAGCACAACAAGAACAACTGAAACAAATGCAGGAAAATCGTAAATCTCGGAGTCAACAACGTAATTCTACTTCTATTTAAGGGTACTGGTGACTGGTGAAGAAAATTTTAGATTTTAGATTTTAGATTTTAGATTGGAATTGACAAAAACAATCCAAAATCCAAAATCCAAAATTGAATTACCCATTACCAATAAATAGTTAAGAATGAGTGAGAGATTTTTGATTTTCTAAGTTTTGGGAATACAAAGTTTGGGGTATCTGTATAGCTAATACTACCATAAGAGTTGTCATGTAAGAAACAAGAGTTGACCACAATAGATGATTGTTGTGGAAATACCAAGCGGCGATCGCTAAAGGCGAAAAACCCACAAAAAAGGCGAGTAATACAGCATTACGTAGAATTACACTTTCCTTTAAACCAATAAAGTAACCTTCGAGAATAAAAGCGATCGCTGTAATTACCAAAACCGGCAACAACCAAATTGTATATTGATTAATGTTAGTATTAACTTCTGAGTGATTAGTCAACAACCCAAAAACTTGATCAGGAAAAATCATAGATACCAAAGCAAAAGTCACAGCGATCGCTATAGCTGTCACCATAGACACAAATAACAACGGCATCATCTGTTGTTGATTTCCCTTACCTTTAAAATTAGCAATTAAGGTTTGAGTTGTCACTCCCACACCTTGGATAGTAAACTGACTTAAAAGAGCAATTTGCAGCATTAATCCATTTTCTGCCAAAACAGTTTTTCCCATACCGGCACTCAAATTAGTAAAGATAGCATAAGCAGAAATCAGGGCTAAAAATCGAATGAAAATATTACTTTTTAGCGCCATAGTATTCTTGAGAGCTACCCAATCAAATATTTCTTGTAGTGCTGTAGGTAACACTTGCCACTGAATACTCAATCCCACTCCCAGCAAACCAACTCCCAAAGCCAAATACTGACTTAAAGCAGTTGCTAAACCCGCACCCATACTTTCCCAACCCCATTTAAAAATCATCAGATAGTCAAGCAACACATTAGAACCATTACCAACGATAGACATCAGCAGCACCCAACCATTCATTTCTCGTCCTAAAAACCAACCGAAAAGGACAAAATTGAGCAAAACAGCCGGAGCGCCCCAAATTCTGCCATAAAAATAGTCAATCCCAGAAGTTTCAATTTCTGGAGAACCATTCAACATCAAAAAACCAAATTTTTGTATAGGGTATTGCAGCAGTAAAATCACTAACCCTACCGTCAAAGCAATCAAAGCACTACGTAAACCAGCCAATAATACGGCTTTTGGTTCATCTGAACCCACAGCTTGAGCAGTCAGAGCATTGGTACTTGACCGCATAAATTTTAACACTCGATAAAGGTAGTCAAACAGAATAGTTGCCAAAATTACCCCAGCCAAATGACGGATATCTGCTAAATGTCCTAAAAAAGCAGTATCCACCAACCCCGCTAGAGGAATCATCATATTAGACAGCATACTTACGCTGGCTAACCTAGAAAAACGAGGCAAAAAATTATACAATTTAGGTAAAACAACAGACATAGAAATGATCAAAATTGGAGGATAATTCAGTTTATCTGGGGTTTACAGTAATCAGAAACCAGAAATCTACATAATCTCGGCAAAATCCTGTTAAAAGTTAATTAACCTATCAACCTAACTCGCTGAAAATGTCTCAAGAATTTCCTATTGGTAGTAAAGTCCGTGTGGTGATATTACCACCATACATCAAAACTGCTGACCCCATGCCCATGTTACGTCCTCCTGATGTGATTAGCGTCGGTGAAGAAGGTATAGTTATTGACCGCCGCCCTGGAGGATATTGGGGTGTACGCTTTAATAGAGGTACTTTCCTCATGGATAGTCAATATATTGAAAGTACAGAAAATCCGCTGAGATAAGGGACTTCCAGATAAAAAAATATACAATTAATTCTTGTGGGGTAGGCCGGACAGCCTGCCCTTAAACCCGGACGGGCTAGAAGCCCATCCCACAAGATTGGATAATCTCCCATAAGATTGGATAATTTATTTCTTGGAAGTCCCTAAGATCCCCGACTTCTTCAAGCAGTCCGGGAACTGGAAATAATGTTAACTTATGTTAAGTTATGATTCTGGTTTGCAAAATGATTTCACGACGCAATTTTATTACCATTTTATTGGCGGGTTGTTTATCCCTAATCAGTTGGTTAAACTTTACCCCCACTGCTGCTGCTTTGGGTGGTAAACTACCTGCAATCAACCAACCCGCGCCTGATTTCACCTTACCCACCAATACAGGAGATGGTAAAATTTCACTTTCTGACTTACGTGGTAAGTGGGTAGTTTTGTATTTTTATCCCAAAGATTTCACCTCTGGCTGTACAATTGAAGCACGACGTTTTCAACAAGACTTGCCCAAATATCTAGAAAAAAATACTCAGATTATTGGTGTCAGTGCGGATGATATTGATTCCCACGCTGAATTTTGTGATTCTGAGGGTTTAAAATTCCCCCTTTTGGCGGATACAGATGGTGCCGTGAGTAAAGCTTATGGTTCTTGGATTGGTTATGTATCCATGCGTCATAGTTTTATCATTGATCCCCAAGGGATTTTGCGGGAAACTTTTGTCAAAGTCAATCCCACTATTCACAGTCAGGAAGTTTTAGCACGACTGGAAAAGTTACAGTTAGGTAATGGGTAATTCAATTTTGGATTTTGGATTTTGGATTTTGGATTTTGTTAACTCCAATCTAAAATCTAAAATCTAAAATTTTCTTACCAGTCACCAGTCAACACTCACCTATTACCAAAAAAATCTCTAAATCGTTTCTACTAAGGTGCTTTTTGCAAATGAATCATGATCCGTTTATTGTTTCTCCAGGGGCTAAAATTTCTTTAAAAGATGATTATGACCCCAGTTATAAAGCTGAGTTTCATGAAAAAGCTGAGGCGAAAAGAAAACTAAAAGCTGGTATCAAAGAATTAGCGAATTATCAAAATATTCTCTATGCTCAAAATACTTATGCTTTGCTGATTATCTTGCAAGCGATGGATGCTGCTGGTAAAGATAGCACTATTAAACACGTGATGTCTGGGGTAAATCCTCAAGGATGTCAGGTTTTTAGCTTTCAAGCACCTAGTGATGAAGAATTAGATCATGATTATTTGTGGCGCTCAATGAAAGCTTTACCCGAACGGGGAAGAATTGGTATATTCAACCGTTCTTATTATGAAGAATTGTTGGTGGTGCGCGTCCATCCAGAACTTTTAGAAAAACAACAACTGCATTATATTCCGCACGGTAATCAAATTTGGCAGCAGCGGTTTGAGGAAATTAATAATTTTGAAAAATATTTGGTAAATAATGGAATTGTTGTCCTGAAATTTTTTCTCAATGTCTCAAAATCAGAACAGAAAAAACGCTTTTTAGATAGAATTGAATCACCAGAAAAACATTGGAAATTTTCCGCTAGTGATGTGCGGGAACGTGGTTTTTGGGATGATTACATGATGGCTTATGAAGACGTTTTTAACTACACTAGTACAGAATATGCACCCTGGTATATTATACCTGCGGATCGCAAGTGGTTTACCAGGTTAGTTGTGTCGGATATTATCTGCACTAAATTAAAAGAATTAAATTTACAATATCCTACTGTTAGTGAAGAGCATAAGCATAGGCTTTTAGACGCTAAGAGAATATTAGAAAGTGAAGATGAATAGAAAAAAATATATGAGTTTTAACTTCGTATATCTTTGGGAAGATATTTATTTTGTCTACTTGACTTTTTTCATGACTATTGGTTAAATAAATAGATTGTTTGTAGCTTGTGATTAACATTTTTTAAGACTTCAGTCCTGTTTTTATAAGTCCAGGCAACTTAAGCGATAAGACTATATCATTTTTATGATATTTTATCACTAAATTCATGGTTGCAGTTTTATACTTAGAATTTAAATATATTAGAAATATAAAATTTTTTATAAATAAAATGTGATTGATGTTTAGAGTATGTTTGGAAAGTTATTAAGCATACTCACCAAACTATGTCTATTATTTTGAGACCTGATTATTCATTTTTGACCCTATGACTGCCCCAGAAATACCTGCAAACTTTGAAAATTTACTAACTTATATTAGACAAAATCGAGGTTTTGATTTTACTGGCTATAAACGTTCAACTTTGGTGCGTAGAGTTACCAAGCGTTTACAATCATTAAATATAGAAAAGTTTAGTGATTATATAGACTATTTAGAAGTTCACCCAGAAGAATTTAATTATTTGTTCAATACCATTTTGATTAATGTCACGGACTTTTTTCGGGATATTGCTGCTTGGGAATATTTAGAAAATCAAGTTATACCTAATATTATTAAAGGTAAAAAAAATAGTGAGCAGATTCGCATTTGGTCTGCTGGTTGTGCATCTGGAGCAGAAGCTTATACTCTAGCAATACTGTTTGCTGAAGCATTAGGAGTAGAAGAGTTTCGTCATCGAGTCAAAATTTACGCTACAGATATTGATGAAGAAGCTCTGAATCAGGCACGTCAGTCTGTATATTCAGCGAAAGAAATTGATAAAGTGCCAACGGAACTACTGGATAAATATTTTGATTTAGCAGGGAATAATTATATATTTCGTCAAGACTTGCGTCGTTGTGTGATTTTTGGTCGTCATAATTTATTTTTGGATGCGCCGATTTCTCGGTTAGATTTGCTGGTGTGTCGCAACACATTGATGTATTTCAATTCTGAGGTGCAGGGGCGAATAATGGCTAGGTTTCATTTTGCCCTGAATGATACAGGCTATTTGTTTTTAGGTAAAGCCGAGATGCTGCTGATGTATTCTAATTTGTTCATGCCTGTAGACTTAAAAAATAGAATATTTACTAAATTATCATCAACAAATTTACGCGATCGCCTATTAGTTATGGCAAATTCAGCAGATGATGAATCTAATCGTCGTTTATCTAAACACATTCGCTTGCAAGAGTTGGCTTTTGATGCAGCCCCAGTAGCAGAAATAGTCATTGATATCAATGGTTTATTAGTGATTATCAATGAGCAAGCTCGCAGTTTGTTTGGTTTATCAATGAGAGATTTAGATCGTCCTTTTCACGAGTTGGAAATTTCCTATCGACCAATAGAATTGCGATCGCTAATAGAAAGAGCATACAAAGAACGTCGTCCCATCAATCTTACAAATGTAGAACGCTATTTATCAAACTCAGAAAAGCAATACTTGGATGTGCGGATCACACCTTTACAAGACGATAATCTCAGCTTACTAGGTGTGAGCATAAGTTTTAATGATGTCACTCGTTATGTCCAATTGCAAGAAGCATTGCAACGTTCTCGACAAGATTTAGAAACCACCAACGAGGAACTACAATCTACTAATGAAGAATTAGAAACAACTAACGAGGAACTACAATCTACTAATGAAGAATTAGAAACAACTAACGAAGAACTCCAGTCTAGTAATCAAGAATTGGAAACAATGAATGAAGAATTGCAATCGGCAAATGAAGAATTACAAACAATTAATTATGAGTTAAGTGATCGCACTTTAGAACTGAACCGCACCAATGTTTTTATCACATCCATTCTTAAAAGCCTGCAAACAGGAATGGTTGTCATTGACCCAAACTTTAACATTTTAATTTGGAATCATTTTGTAGAAGATTTATGGGGATTACGCAATGATGAAGTGATCAATAAATCTCTATTTAGTTTAGATATTAGTTTACCTGTGGAAGAGTTGCGATCGCCTATTCTGGATATCCTATCTGGTAAAATAGATTTCCAAGAAATGATTTTAGCTGCTACAAATCGCCGAGGTAAACAAATCCAATGTTATGTTGCCCTCAACCCCCTCATCGACAAAAAAATAGAAGGGGTAGTTGTGATGATGGCAGATGTAGATAAAATCAAAAATATGATTCATAATCCAATACCTTAGCCAAATTGCGAGGGTGAGATGATGATGCTTTAACCATTAACTCCCATTTATCTGAGACTTGGCAAAAACAATCACTACTAAAAATTCCTTTAAGGTTTACCACAAGGCTTTTTTAATGTATTGACAGTAGGATAAGGGTTTGGTGATTCTAAACTACATTTTAATCAAAACGCTTATGTATGCTTATTTTTGCCAGTTTTGCCAGAAATTATCAAGGCTCTTTTTTTGGCTAAGGTATTGATAAGAAATACTCCTTCAGCTAACTTGTTTAAAAGGTAATCCCCAGAGCATGAGAGTTTTCGAGTTATTCTTGATAATTGATGAAAACACGTACTTATGTAAATCACTGCTGCAAACAAATATTCTGACTCCTGACTCCTGACTCCTGAATTATGCCTATGTCATCTGCTTATCTTTTAGTATCTCACGGTAGTCGTGATCCACGTCCAGATATTGCTATGCAGCAACTAGCAAAGCTGCTCAGTCTGAAATTACCAGACAGTGAACATTTAGTAGGGATAGCTACCCTAGAGCTAAATACTCAACCATTAAACCAGCAAATTCAAGATTTCGCGCAAAAAGCTTTAGCTTTTGGTTGCAAATGCCTAAAAATTATACCTTTATTTCTGCTACCGGGAGTTCATGTCATGTCAGATATTCCCGCAGAAGTGGAACTCGCACAAACAGCACTGGGTGAAAAGATCCAGATTGAGATTAAACCTTATGTGGGTAGTCATGAAAATTTAGGAAAATTGCTGACTACGGCAATGGCTACTATAAAAGCAGAAGTATCAATTCTCTTAGCTCATGGTAGTCGTCGTTCTGGTTCACAACAACCAATAGAAACTATGGCCAAAAGTTTGGGAGCAGTAACCGCTTATTGGTCTGTATCTCCCAGTTTAGAAACAAGGATAAAAGAATTAGTAGCTGCTGGTAATCAGCACATTGCAATTTTGCCATATTTTTTATTCACTGGGGGAATAACTGATGCGATCGCCGAATCTTTAGAAAAGCTAAAATTAAAATTTCCTGGGGTAAAGTTGCAATTAGCACCACCTTTAGGAGTCAGCGCAGAACTAGCTGATATAATCTGGGATTTAGCAACAGAAGGGGAAAAAGTTTTTGGGTAAGGTATATTTAGTCGGTGCTGGTCCTGGTGATCCTGGACTCATGACTCTCAAGGGTAAAAGTTTGTTGGAATGTGCGGATGTAGTTATTTATGATGCTTTGGTAAGTCCGCCAGTTTTGGCAATGATCAATCCCCAATCTGAAAAAATAAACGTTGGTAAGCGCATGGGGAGACATTCGCTCTTACAGGAAGAAACCACCCAACTACTCATTGAAAAAGCCCAAGAGCATGAAATTGTGGTGCGGTTAAAAGGAGGCGATCCTTTTATTTTTGGGCGTGGTGGGGAAGAAATGGCAGAGTTGGTAGCAGCAGGAATTTTTGTCCAAGTTGTGCCGGGGATCACAGCCGGCATTGCAGCGGCGGCTTATGCTGGTATTCCCTTAACCCACCGTCTGTATAGTTCATCAGTGACATTTGTAACGGGTCACGAAGCGGCGGGTAAGTATCGACCGGCTATAAATTGGCAGGCGATCGCCCAAGGTTCAGAAACAATAGTGATTTATATGGGTATCCACAATCTACCTTATATTGTGGAACAGTTGAGTTTAGCTGGGTTGAGTCCAGAGACTCCAATAGGTTTGGTGAGGTGGGGAACCCGGCCAGAACAAGAAGAATTAATTGGTGAGTTAGGTACTATTGTGCAACAAGTTGAAGAGACGGGATTTAGTGCGCCAGCGATCGCAGTCATTGGAGCAGTAGTCAAGATGCACAGTATTTTATCTAATTGTCGTCCAGTGTAATCTAGATCGAGAAAAACTTATATTTTCTACTTTCAATCATCTACTTTCAATTATCTACTTTAAATCATGTGCTGAAAAACCGTTTTCAGTAAATCACTTTGATTTAAAGGCTTAGTCAAGCAAGCTGAAGCTCTAACGAGTTTTGCTTTAGCTTTATCTATCAAGCTGGCTTTTTCTGTCACCATAATTACAGGTGTATTTTTAAAATATGGCTGTTTCCGCAATAAAGAGCAAATTTCATAGCCATCTAAATTCGGCATCGTCACATCCAGAAAAATCATATCTGGTTTGGTATGGAAAATTTCCATCAAAGCTTTTACTGAATCTGTAACACCAAATACAGAAAATATTTGCTCATCTAAAAAACCTTTAATAGTATTTAACACCAAAGGACTATCATCCACACAGAAAATTGTGTAATGTTTTTTGTCCTTGGGTTGGGAATAAAATCTTTGATATTTGCTGGGAGTTGGTGGTTTATTGCCAATTGGGGGCAATTGTACTTCAATTTTAGGGCGTGTCTTTGGTTCATTGTCTGGCCAAAACTGCTCCGTAGCAACTCTGACACCTGCTGAAGATTGCTGACTATACTGCCAAAATTGTTCAGGAGAAACTTTTATACCCGCCTGGCACTTTTCCACTAATAAGCGCAGATTCAAATGACAAAACTTGGGTAAATCATCCAAAAAGGTTTCATGGATAAACTCATAACTTCCCTCTTCGATTTGCAGAAATGAATCTAGAAATTCTAGAGCTAATTGTTCAATGAGCATTGCCGCTTGCATAGAGCTAATATATTGCTCATTCACCAACCAGCAAATAGCTAAATAATCTGGATTGGGAATAGCCTGATTTTCCACACCTCTTTCAAAGATGCTTTGTAACTGCTCATTAATACCTCTGGGAAGAGTAGAATTTTTCT
The DNA here is from genome assembly GCF_015207205.1 of Sphaerospermopsis sp. LEGE 08334. Classification (NCBI taxonomy): domain Bacteria; kingdom Bacillati; phylum Cyanobacteriota; class Cyanophyceae; order Nostocales; family Aphanizomenonaceae; genus Sphaerospermopsis; species Sphaerospermopsis sp. LEGE 08334. The sequence continues at coordinate 74,387 of NZ_JADEXH010000031.1, forward strand.
GAGTCAACCGCTGCAAGTTGCGATACAGTGGCTCAAACATCTTCTCTGAGTAACAAGCATAAATTAATTTCCCCTCTTGTACATATATTGACCAAGCCCCGGAAGTGCTAAATACCTCTAAACAACCAGTAACAGACTTACTGGTGATTTTCTTCAACAGGGATAGAGGTTGTAGTTTTTGGAAAAATCTGTATCTACTAATAGGAAGCGTTTTCATTAGCATGGATTTGAATACAAATAAAAATTTGACATCACAATTTGTGAATCACCTGTAGGGGATTCACACCGGTCTTTTTGGACTTACTGCCAGATAAAGATAACGGTTTATATGGGAGTGAGTATAGCAAGTCCTTTCTCTAAACACACAATACCCCACACCCCACACC